>DATHYN010000397.1:0-14219 GCA_035459145.1 Anaerolineae bacterium
GAGGAGGCCGAGGGGAGGGTGTGGGAGTTGGAAGGTTATGGGAGCGAGGCATTCGGCGAGAGAAGGTAGAAAGTTTTTAGGGAGGTTTAGCGCCGAATGCCACGCCGTTACGTTGGGGCGGGCGCAGGGGCGGGGATGGGAAGGGAGGGGGAGGAGGCCGAGGGGAGGGTGTGGGAGTTGGAAGGTTATGGGAGCGAGGCATTCGGCGAGAGAAGGTGAGACGTTTTTAGGGCTGTTTAGCGCCGAATGCCTCGCCGTTACGATGGGATGGGATGGGGGCGGAGGCGAGGGGTAGGAGGGGCGGGGGGCCGAGGGGAGGGTATGGTGGTTGGAAGGTTAGGGGAGCGAGGCCCGTTCGACAAGCTCAGGGTAAGCTATTCGGCGAGAGAAGGGGTGGCGTTTTTAGGGAACCTGAGTTCGATAATGAATTAAACCGGTGGATGAGTTGATTAATGTGTTGTTAGGGCAGATTTCTCGACTTCGTTCAATCCTTGATTTAAGGGTGAGGCTTGTCGAGGGTGGGGCGGATTGAACTGCGCTCGAAATGACGTTAAGGGAGGGGAGAGAATTGCCGAACTCAGGTTAGGGAGGTTAAGCGCTGAATGCCTCGCCGGTACGTTGGGATGGGATGGGGGCGGGGAGAGGTGGGAGAGGGGCGGGTTGGAGGCGCATGGGGAGGCCGGCGATCATGAAGTAGACGGTTTGGGCGTGGGTGGCGAGTTGTTGGTTGGCGCGGCCGAGGGTGTCGCGGTAGAGGCGGCCGAGGGGGTAGGGGGGGACGAGGCCGAGGCCGACTTCGTTGGAGACGAGGAGCCAGTGGGCGGAGCTGTTGGTGATGGTGGTGAGGAGGTTGTTGATTTCATCAGTGACGGCGTGGTGGGCGGCGGTTTCATCTAGTTGGTCGGGGTCGGGGGTGGTGGCGAGGAGGATGTTGCTGACGAGCAAGGTGATGCAGTCGAGGAGAACGACATCGGTTTCTGGTTGGTGGGTGGCCCAGTGGTGGCTGATTTGGCGGGGGATTTCGAGGGTGGGCCAGTGGGCGGGGCGTTGGGCGCGGTGGTTTTGGATGCGGGTCTGCATTTCGGTATCGCTGGCGGTGGCGGTGGCGATGTAGGTGACGTGGGGGCTGATGTGGGCGGCGAGTTGCTCAGCATAGGTGGATTTGCCACTGCGGGCACCGCCGAGGATGAGGGTTAGTTGTCCCATATAATTTTCTCCAGTTGGGTCATATCGAAATGGGTTTCGATGGTGTCGGCGAGGCGGGTGAGGGAGGCGGCGAAGAGGTCGGGGGTGGGGAGGGTGGTGGGTTCCCAGCCGAGGGAGGTGAGCCAATGGTGGCGGAAATGGTCGTTGGCGAAGAGGCCGTGGAGGTAGCAGCCCCAGATGCGGCCGTTGTGGCTGGTGGCGCCGTCGGCGACGGGGGTGGGGTTGTCGGGGCGGGTGAGGTGGAGCCAAGGGGTGGTGGTGGTGGTGTGGCCCATGTGGATTTCGTAGCCGGTTAGGGGTTGTTGATTGTGGGGGAGCCAAGCGGGGTGGTTGTTGTAGATGGGGACGGCGGTGACGCGGTGGGTCTGTTTATGGGGGTAGAAGCGGGTGGTGATGGGGAGGAGGTCGAGGCCGGGGACAACGGCCGTTTCTCCCTCCACCCCCTCATCATCACGAATAGATTGACCCAGCATTTGGTAGCCACCACAGATACCAACGATGGGCGTCCCTTGGTTGGCATGATGCGTGATGGCGTCGGCGAGGCCGGTTTGGCGGAGCCAGTTTAAATCGGCGATGGTGCTTTTGGTGCCGGGGAGGATGATGGCGTGGGGGTGGCCGAGCTGGTCGGGGTGGGTGATGTAGCGGAGGGAGACGGCGGGTTCTTGGCCGAGGGGGTCGAAGTCGTCGAAGTTGGCGATGCAGGGGAGATGGATGATGGCGATGTCGGTGGTGGTCGCGGTGGGTTGGGCGGAGGTGAGGGTGTCGAGAGAGACAGCATCTTCTTCGGGGATGGCGAGGTTGTGGAGGTAGGGGAGGACGGCGAGAACGGGGATTTCTCCTTTTTCTTCGAGGATGGTGACGCCAGCGGTGAAGAGGCTCATGTCGCCACGAAATTTATTGACGACGAGGCCGCGGACGAGGGCGCGTTCGGCGGGGGGGAGGAGCCAGAGGGTGCCGAGGAGTTGGGCGAAGACGCCACCGCGGTCGATGTCGCCAACGAGGAGGACGGGGGAGTTGGCGTAGCGGGCGATGGCCATATTGACGATATCGTTTTCTTTGAGGTTGAGTTCGACAGGACTGCCGGCGCCTTCGATGATGACGAGGTCGTATTGAGCGCGGAGGGTATCGAGGGCGTTGGTGGCGGTTTGCCAGAGGGTTTGTTTGGTTTGGCCATAGTCGCGGGGGGTGAGGGTTTGCCAGGGGCGGCCCATGAGGATGAGTTGGGCGCGGCCGTGTTCTGGTTTGATGAGGATGGGGTTCATGGTAGCGGTTGGTTGGAGGCCGGCGGCGACGGCTTGGACAGCTTGGGCGCGGCCGATTTCGGCCCCATCGGGACAGACGGCGGCGTTGTTGGACATGTTTTGGGCTTTGAAGGGGGCGACGCGGTGGCCGCGGCGGGCGAAGAGGTGGCAGAGGGCGGTGGTGAGGAGGCTTTTGCCGGCCGAGGAGGTGGTGCCTTGGATCATGAGGGTTTTGGCGGTCATGGTTATCCTTTTAAAAAGCTTATGATAGTGGAATTGGGTGGGTTTTACAAGTTTTGGGTTTTGGTTGGGGTGAAATAGTTGTGAGGATTTGCGGAGAACTGGGCCGAGGTGGGGGTGATTTTAGGCGTGGATTCCGGCCTGCGCCGATGCTGTCCGTTTTTGTTGAGCAGGTAGGATTTGCGGAGAACGAAGCCGAAATAAAGGTGATTTTAGGCGTGGATCCCCGCTTTCGCGAGGATGACAGCCCTGATCGGGCTGTAGATGGTTGTTGACATAAAAAAAACGGACAGTATTTGCGCAGGAATGACAGCCCTGATCGGGCTGTTTAGAGTTGGGTGAGGTAGTGGGCGAGGTCGTGGTGTTGGTGGTGGGTGGCCCAATCGGCGGCGGTGCGGCCTTGGATGTCTTGGTGGTGGGGATTGGCGCCAGCGGTGAGGAGGAGGTCGATAGCGGGGCGGGCACCGTAGGTGGCGGCGTGCATGAGGGGGGATTGTTCAAGCCAATCGGTGAGGTTGGGGTCAGCGCCAGCGGTGAGGAGGGTTTGGGCGGCATCAAGATAGCTTTGACGGGTGGCGATGATGAGCGGGGTGAGTCCTTCGTGGTTGGCCGCATTGACGAGGGCGCCAGCGTCAAGAAGATGTTGGATGAGGGAGATATTGTGATGGTTGGTAGCGACCATGAGGGGGGTGTAGCCGTTAAGATTGGGGATGTTGGGATTGGCACCAGTGGCGAGGAGAAGTTGGGTGAGGGGGATGTCTTGGTGGTAGAGGGCGCTGATGAGAGGCGATTGGCGATTGGCGGTGAGGCCGTCGATGTTGATGGTGCCGTCGGCGATGAGTTGGCGAATGTCGCGGATACTGCCTTGGTGTAGGGCTTTGCTTAAGGTTTCGAGCCGATTGAAATGTTCGACCATTTTCTCGACGTCGAGTTGGGCACCGGCGGCGAGGAGCTGGTCTTCGCATTGTTTGTGTTTGAAGGTGGCGGCGAAGACCCAGGGGGTGGCGCCGACGTGGTTGGTGGCGGTGGCCGAGGCACCGGCGTCGAGGAGGGTTTGGAGGAGGGGGAGGTAGCCGCGTTCGGCGGCGATCATGAGGGGGGTGTCGCCGCGATTGTTGGTTTGGTCGACAGGCATGTTTGTGGCGAGAAGTTGTTGAAGTTGATGGTGGTCGTTGTGATAGATGGCGGTGTGCAGGGGCGGAGTTGGGGGGAGGTCGAGGGGGCGGAGGGTGATGGTGGGGATGGTGACACCACTGGCTTGGCTGAGAAGGGCCGCGATTTGTTGGCGGTGGGCGGCGATGTCGAGGGCGGTTTGGCCGTGGGTGTCGGTGATGGCGGGGTCGGCACCGAAATGGAGGAGGGCTTGGACGATTTCGAGTTCGCCAGCTTCGGCGGCGTCCATGAGGGGGGTGCGACCGGCGCGGTTGATGTGGTTGGGATCGGCACCGGCGTGGAGGAGGCGCCAAGTGAGCGTATAATTTCGTTTTTTGACGGTGAGGCCGAGGGCGGTTTCTTGGTCTGAGGTGCGCATTTCGAGATTTGAACCGACATCGATGAGCCATTGGACGGCGGCGGGGCGGTTGAAGCGGACGGCGCGAAGGAAGGGGGAATCGCCGGCGGGGTCTGGTTCAAGGGTGGCACCGGCTTGGTGTAGCTGTTGGAGGGCAGGTAGGTGGCCGCCTTCGGCGGCGTGGTGGAAGGGGGTGTGGCGGAATTCGTTCATCTGGTTGGGGTCGGCGCCAGCGGCTAGGAGTTGGTTGATGATGTTTAGGTTCCCTTGGTTGGCCGCTTTGTGGAGGGGGGTGCTACCAGTGTTGGAGGGGGTAGTGACATCGGCCCCTGCGGATAAGAGAAGGGAGACCATATCAGGTTCTTGTTGTTTGGCGGCCATGGTGAGGAGGGTTTCGCTGTAGCCATTGCGGGCGTTGGGGGAGAAGCCTTGGTTGAGGAGGCCAGCGACGATGTCGAGCCGATTTTGGCGGACCCATTCGACTAAGGAGACGGATGTTTGTTGGAGGGCGAACTGTTCGTAGAATTGTTCGGGGAAGGTGTCGAGGGTGGGGGAGAGGTTAAGGGTTTGGCAGGTGCGTTCGAGTTGGTGGTGGGTAAGAAAGTGGGCGACAGCGTGGGCGCAATCGTGTTGGTTCATCATGCGGGCTTGGGCGAGGGGGTAATTGCCTTGTGGGTTGCGGATGGTGGGGTCGGCACCGGCTTGAAGGAGTTGGAGGGCGAGCTTTGTTTTGCCATCGAAACAGGCTTTGTGGAGGGCGGTGTTACCGAGGTTGTTACGGATATTGAGATTGATGCCGGCGTTAATGAGGGTGGCGAGGGTTTGATTATCGTTTTGGACGGCGAGGTGGAGGGCGGTACTGCCGTGATTGGTGGTACAGTTGAGGTCGGCACCGGCGGTTATGAGGTAGTTAAGGATGTCGAGGTTGCCTTTGGCGGCCGCCCAGATAACGGCCGTTTGTTCATAAGAATCATACCGATTCAAGTCGGCGCCGGCTGCGACCAATCGTTTGACCAAAGGGAGGTTTTCGTTTTGAGCCGCTTTGGCGAGGGGGGACCAGTTGGTGCCGTGGTCGGGGATAGCGCCAGCGTTGAGGAGGAGGTTGACGCAGTCGAGGTTATTGGCGAGGGTGGCGAACATGAGCGGGGAGTAGTTATCGGGGATGAGGGGGGTGGTAAGGGCACCGGCATCGAGGAGTTTTTTGACGATAGTGGTGTGGCCTTTCCAGCAAGCGAGGGAGAGGGGAGCATCGCCATCGGTATCGAGGGTGTTGAGGTCTGGGTATTGGGCGAGGAGTTGGTCAACGTTGGAGGTGTCGCCGTTTTGGGCGGCGAGGAGGAGTTGTTGGCCGAGGGTGAGGTTGGGGTCGGCACCGGCGTTGGTGAGGTGGTTGAAGGCGCGTTGGTCGTTTTTGAAGGTGGCGAGTTGGGCGGCGTTCCAGCCGAGGGTATCGGTGGCGTGGGGGTCGGCACCGGCATGGAGGAGGACGGTGACGAGTTGGGTATGTTTTTTGCGGATGGCGGTGTGGAGGAGGGGGCGTTGGTGTGGGCCGTAGCGGGTGTTGATGTTGGCACCGGCGGCGACGAGGTCGCGGATGTATTGTGGTCTATTGTGGAGGACAGCGGCGTAGAGGGGGGTGTAATTATGGTCATTGGCGGGGAAGTTGGGGTCGGCACCAGCTTGGATGAGAATGGTGAAGAGGGTGTGGTAGTTTTCGCTGATGGCGCGGATGAGGGGGGTGCGGTTGCGTTGGGAGTTGGTGTTGAGGTCGGCGCCGAGGTCGATGAGGGTATGGAGGGCTTCGTTGTTTTGCCAGTTGATGGCGGTGAGGAGGGGGGTGTCATCATCTTTATCGCGGGCTTCGATATCGGCGCCAGCGGCGACGAGGTGACGGATGATGGTGGGGTGGTCGCCTTCGGTGGCGCGGATGAGGGGGGTGGCTTGGCTGAATTCGTCGCGGATGTCGGGAGGCATGCCGAGGGCTAGGTAGGCTTGTAGAGGTTGGAGATAGCCTTTTTTAGCGCAATCGAGGAAGGCTTTGTGGGTGTAGGGGGTGATGAGAGGGAGGAAGCCATGGTCAATTAATATTTTGTGGGCAGTTTGTTGATTCATAAATTAATTGTATACAGTTAATTGATTTATTACGAAAAAAAAAGATGCAATTTTGCGAAATATTTGTTATTATTTAGGAGGTAGCCATCGCAGTTTCGTTAATTTAAGTTACTTTCTCAAAATCAAGTTGTTTTTATCGTCCTAAGTTCAATAGTATTGATGGTTTTGTGTGCTATACAAAAGGAGTGACTTATTATTGATTAGGGACCATTTGTTTATATTAGATTTGTGATTTGGCAGTAGTAAGAGGTGTGCATAATGAAGAAGATTCCTGATACCCATCGTGATTTATTGGAAATGGATGTGGCGGCATTAGCTACCATTGGTCCGAAAGGGCATCCACAAGTGACAGCGATTTGGTTTTTGTTTGATGATGATGGGCGGGTGAAATTGTCCTTAAATACGGCTCGGCAAAAGGTCAAAAATTTAAAGAAGCGACCGGAATGTACGTTTTTTATTATTGATCCGGCGAATCAGGGACGTACGTTAGAGATGCGGGCTGATGCGAAGTTAGTGGCTGATGATGATTATGCGTTTGCGAATAAGTTGGCCGGGAAGTATGGATTAGAAGATTTGAGTGTGATGGATAAGCCGGGAGAGACGCGGGTGATGGTGATTTTGGAACCGGTGAAGATAAATGTGTTGGATTTGAGTGCATAGGTTTAGGCGCGGAGGCGGATGTCGCCGAGGGCGATGCGGAAGATGCGGCTACGGAGGTAGTCGCGGAGGGGGCCGGGGCCGGTCAGCCAGTTGAGGAAGGGTTTATTCATGGCGGCGAGACTGATAAATTGGCAGAAGCGAAACACTTTTTGGAAGCGGTCGCGTAGTTGACGGTCGTAGGCGCGGTATTGGGCGGGGGAGAAATTATCGGAGGCAAACATTTGGGCGAGGTGGTGGGCCGCGATTTGGCCGGATTCGAGGGCGTAATCGATGCCTTCACCACTAATCGGGTTGACGAGGCCAGCGGCTTCGCCGACGAGAAGGATGTGACGACCGTAAGTGGGGGCGGTGGCGAAATCGACACGGAGGGGATAGCCTTTGATGGGGGTGGTGGGGGTGGCATTGGCGAGCATTTGTTGGAGGACGGGGAGTTGGAGGAAGTTTTCCATGACGGTGCGTGGTGAGGGTTGTTTTTGGCGGCTGGGGAAGACGCCGGCACCGATGTTGGCGCTGGTGGGGGAAGTGGGGAAGATCCAGCCGTAGCCGGGGAGGGGGATGCCTTGGAAGAAGAATTCGAGTTTATCTTGGAGGCCAATGACATTGTCGTAGTAGGCGCGGGCGGCGACGCCAACTTGGGGGATGTGGGTAAGGATGCCGGTTTGTTGGAGAAGTTTGAAGCTGGCACCGGTGGCGATGACGGCCATGCGGGCGGTGATGACATCTTTTTTGAGATTGAGGGTGACGTGGTCGTCGTTGGTATCGAGGCTGAGGACTTGACCTTGACGGAAGTGGGCGCCACCGGCGATGGCGCGTTGTTGGAGGATGTTGTCGAGTTGGTAGCGGGGGATAACGATGGAGTAGTTGGGAACGTCATGGGGGAGTTGGGGGATGGGGTCGGTGAAGGTTTTGCCGTTGGGGCTGGCGAGGGACATGTGGGTAGCGCGGTGGCCAACGGCGGCGAGGTCATCGAGGAGATTCATTTCGGTGATAACGCCGAGGGAGCGGGGACCGACGGCATCGCCACAGGTTTTATCGCGGGGGAAGCTGGCTTTGTCGATGAGGAGGGTATTGAGGCCAGCTTGGGCGAGAAAGTATGAGGTTGAGGCGCCGGCGGGGCCGGCACCGATGACGGCGATGTCGTAGGTAGGGTTCATGTGAGGGTCCTTTTTTTGAATGGGACTTCTGAGGGGGGGAGGTGGTGGGTGGGGGGAGACCTCAGAGGTCTTTAGTAAGGTGATGCGGGAGGTGGGGTTAGGGTTGTGAGACCTCTGAGGTCTGGTGGAGGTGGGGTTAGGGTTGTGAGACCTCTGAGGTCTGGGTTAGGGTTGCATGAGGTACCACCAGGAGCGGCGGTAGCGTTCGAGGCGGACTTGGTCGCGGGGGGCGACGATATTAAGGCGGCGAACGTCCATATTGTGTTTGAGGTCAGCGAGTTTGACTTGGCGGGCGATAGGATTGGGTTTGAGGCGGGTGAGGTAATCTTCGTAGCTGACATCTTCTTCGTGAGTGAGGAGGCGAATGGCGGTGGTGATGTCATCGTCGAGATCGAGTTCTGATTGTAACTGTTCGAGGGTATAAGCGGTGTCTTCGACGACGTCATGAAGCAAGGCGGCCATGCGGGTGGGGTGGTCATACATTTGTGACATGAGGAAGAGGGGGTGCAAAATGTAGGGGGTACCGTCTCGTTGACGTTGGTTTTCGTGGGCGCGAACGGCGATAATGATCGCTTTTTCCATTTGTTGTGCTTGTTGATTAAGGTCGGACATGTCCATCTCCATAGACAACCCATTTATAGGTTGTCAGCTCTTCGAGGCCCATTGGGCCGCGGGCGTGTAATTTTTGTGTACTAACAGCGACTTCGGCACCGAGACCAAATTGGCCACCATCATTGAAGCGGGTACTGGCGTTGACGAAGACGGCGGAGGAGGTGAGTTGATTGACGAAGTGGGTGGCGTGACGCCAATCGTTGGTGATGATGGTTTCGGAATGTTCGGTGGTGTGGTGGTGGATATGATTGATAGCGGTGTCGAGGTCTGGCACGATTTTAACACCAAGAATGAGAGATAGCCATTCTTGGTCAAAATCATCGGGGCCAGCGGGGGTGATGGTGAGGTTGGGATTGCGGCTGGAGAGATAATCGTAGGCGGGGCCGGCGGCGCGTAGTTCGACATTGTGGGGGGCGAGACGTTCGGCGAGTTCGGGGAGGAAGTTGGCGGCGATATTTTGGTGAACGAGGACGGTGTCGAGGGCGTTGCAGACGCTAGGGCGTTGGACTTTGCCGTTTTCGATGATATCGAGGGCTTGTTTAAAGTCGGCGGATTCGTCAACGTAGGCGTGGCAGATGCCGATGCCGCCGGTGATGACGGGGATGGTGCTTTCTTCACGGCAGATGCGATGGAGGGTGGCGCCGCCGCGGGGGATGAGCATGTCGACGTATTTATCGAGGCGCATGAGTTCACGGACGAGGGCGCGGTCGGGGTTGTCGATGTATTGGACGGCGGCTGGGGGGAGGCCGACTTGGGTGAGGGCGTCTTGGATAACTTGGCTGAGGGCGAGGTTGCTGTGGAGGGTTTCTTTGCCGCCGCGGAGGATGACGGCGTTGCCTGTTTTGAGGCAGAGGGTGGCGATGTCGATGGTGACGTTGGGGCGGGCTTCATAGATGACGCCGATGACGCCGATGGGGATGCGGCGGCGGCTGAGGTGGAGGCCGTTGGGGAGAGAGCGGCTGTCGATGGCGGAGCCGACGGGGTCGGGGAGGGCGATGATTTTGCGGGTATCGGTGGCGAGGGTGGCGACCCGTTTTTCATCGAGCATGAGGCGGTCGATGAGGTGGGGGGAGAGGTTATTGGCACGGGCTTGGTCGATATCTTGGGCGTTGGCGGCGAGAATGGTAGTGGTTTGGGCTTCGAGGTGGTCAGCGATGGCGGCGAGGGCTTGGTTTTTTTTATCGGTGGTGAGGGTAGCGAGTTGGCGGCTAGCTTGGCGGGCGTTTTGGCCCATGGTGGTTAGATTGGTCACGGGAGACTCCTTGTTGGTTAATGGTTTCGTGTTGAGATAGCTTCCCGGAAGGTTTGGAAGGGGGTGTTGATGCCGACCTTCCGGGAAGCATTTGATTAGATGAGAATAAGGTCGTTGCGGTGAACGACGACGGGGCCGTAGGTGTGGCCGAGGCGGTCTAAAATTTCATCGGAATGGGCACCGAGGATGGGGGTGATATCTTGGCTGGGGTAGCGGGAGAGGCCGCGGGCGATTTCGGTGTTATCGGGGGTGAGGAGGGAGATGGTGTCGCCGCGGTCGAAGGTGCCGTGGACGGCGGTGATGCCGGCGGGGAGGAGGGAACGGCCGTTGTTGGTCAGGGCGTTGACGGCGCCAGCGTCGAGGATAAGTTTGCCGGCTGGTTTGGGGCCGGCGAAGATCCAGCGTTTGCGGTTAGCGAGGGGGGTATCGAGGGCGGGGAAGCGGGTGCCGATGCGATCCCCTTGGGCGAGGCGGGTGATGACATTGGGGGCGCTACCGGCGGCGATGATGACATCGGTACCGGCGCGGCGGGCGACGTCGGCGGCTTGGAGTTTGGTGGCCATGCCACCGACGCCGAGGCCGGTGACAGAGCCGCCAGCGAGTTGGCGGAGGGTGTCGTCGATGGTGTGGACTTCGGGGATGAGATCGGCGTCGGGGTTGGTGCGGGGGTCGGCGGTGAAGAGGCCGGGTTGGTCGGTGAGGAGGAGGAGCAGGTCGGCTTCGGCGAGGATGGCGACGAGGGCGGAGAGGTTATCGTTGTCACCGACTTTAATTTCTTCGGTGGCGACGGCATCGTTTTCGTTGATGATGGGGATGATGTTGTGTTCGAGGAGGGAGCGGATGGCGTCGCGGGCGTTGAGGAAGCGGCCGCGGGCGTCCATATCGGCGCGGGTGAGGAGGAGTTGGCCGACGTGGAGGCCGTAGATGTCGAAGAAGCGTTCCCAGATGAGCATGAGGCGGCTTTGGCCGACGGCGGCGAGCATCTGTTTGCTGGTGATATTGGGTGGGAGGTTGGGGAAGTTGAGGCGGGCGCGGCCGACGGCGATGGCGCCGGAGGTGCAGATAATAATTTCATGGCCTTGTTGGTGGAGTTCGGCGCATTGGCGGACGAGGGAGACCATGTGGGGTTGATCGATATAGGGAGTGCCTCCGGTGAGGACACTGGTACCAAGTTTAATGACAATACGTTTATACATAACCTTACAAGTATAAATGAGGGGGGGGAGATTGGCAAAAAGAGCGAGGGGGATGAGGGCGTTGGCTTGCTTGAGTTGGGAGTTGGTGGAGGGGGAGGGTTGGTGGATTTGGACGCAGATTTTGGGGTAACTCATACCCTTAATTGTGGCCACAATTACCCAATCCGGCAAATAATGGCATAACACAAAACACAACACCCACCACCACAAACGCCCCCAGCCCCGCAGGGGCGTCACCTCTAGCCCAGGCCTTTAGGCCTGTTGCGGCGTAGTCAAATGAACTATCAAGCAATAATAAGCACAAACAACAAAATCAAACACCACCCGACCCTTCCAGCTCCTGTTTCATCTGATTGATCAACACCTCCAAATCATCACGAATAGGCGAATCAGGCACCAACTCCAGATACATCTCCAAATCCGCAATCGCCCCCGTCAAATCCCCCAAATCTTTTCTCGCCATGCCACGACCCCAATAAGCATTTACATACTCTGGGTCTAAAGCAATCACTTGGTCATAATCCGCAATCGCTCCCTCAAAATCCCCCAACTCACTTTTCGCTATTCCACGATTATAGTAAGCATCTGCATATTCTGGGTCTAACACAATAATTTGGTCATAATCCGCTATCTCACCCTCAAAATCCCCCAACTCACTTTTCGCTATTCCACGATTATAGTAGATTGTTGTATCCTCTGGGTTGAGGGCAATCGCTTGGTCATAATCCATTATCGCTCCCTCTAAATCTCCCAGACTTCTTTTTGTATTACCACGGTTAGAGTAGGCTATTGCCAATTCTGGGTTGAGGACAATCGCTCGGTCATAATCCGCTATTGCCTCCTCTAAATCTCCCAAATAAGTTTTTACATTGCCACGATTATAGTAGGCTGCTGCATCTTCTGGGTTGAGGGCAATTGCTTGGTCACAATCCGCTATCGCCCCCTCAAAATCACCCAACTCACTTTTTACCACCCCACGATTACAGTAGGCATCTACATATTCTGGATTTAAGGCAATTGTTTGATCATAATCCGCTATCGCTTCCTCTAAATCCCCCAAATAAGTTTTCGCATTACCCCGGTTATAGTAGACTATTGCAAATTCTGGGTTGAGGGCAATGGCTTGGTCATAATCCGCTATTGCTCCCTCAAAATCGCCCAAATAACTTTTCACCACCCCACGATTAGAGTAGGCTGCTACATCTTCCGGATTGAGGGCAATCGCTTGGTCAAAATCTGCTATCGCTTCCTCTAAATCCCCCAAATCACTTTTCGCTATTCCCCGGTTATAGTAGACTGTTGCCAATTTTGGGTTGATGGTAATTGCTTGGTCATAATCCGCCATCTCCCCATCTAAATCTCCCAAAATCCTTTTCGATATGCCACGGTTAGCATAGGCTATTGCATATTCTGGATTTAAGACGATCGCTTGGTCATAATCCTCTAGTGCTTGTTGATGATCTTCTAATACTTGATTTAACCAGCCCAATCTAAAATAAGCACCAACAACAGCTTCAGGCATTGTTAATGTCAAACTATTAACCGCCTCACGAATAATACGCTCGGCCTCTTCATAATCCTCCCCCACATAATAAGATTGCCCCACCGCAAAAAAGGAAAGAAATGTCATCTGCCCCGGCAAATCTTGCGTCACAAACTGAGCATAAGCTGGGGGATTAGCAACGACACTCCTTTCAGTCTCATCTATCTCCACAAAAGCGGCCTCAAAATCAGGCTCCTGCAAGTTCAAAAAATTAACACTTACTTTCACCCCTGTATCCGCTCCCCAAATAACTATCTCTGCCTTATACTGCTCACCTAACTCTTCCGCCCGGTCACGGCCATCATCCGTCAAAATCGTCGGATCAACCACTACCCGCAACGCATCAAAATTTAACGCATGTGCCTTCGCCTCAATATTGCGGCGAATCTCCTCTTGAATCTCCGTATCAACCACCCCATCTGAACGATGAAAAGTAAAAATAACAATTAAAATCTCATCCTCTTCAGCCCGCCCCAACCAGCGGGAAGCAGTATCAGTAACAATCTGTATAGGCCCCTCAACAAAAGAGCCACCAACCAACACCGCCACACAAGCAATCACAACAATAGCCAGTACCACCACTCGCGGCCAGCCCCTCTCAACAACATCCCCCGCCACATAATTCCCCTTAACCTCATACCAATCCCCACCAACACCTCCCTCCTCAACAATCTGTTGTCTCCCTATATTCACATCCCCCCCAACATAAGTCTCGGCAAAAACATAGTTTTGACCTGCCCGCCCCTCATCATAAAAATCATCCTGCTCATAAACAAAATTATCTGGCACCCCCAACCAATCAATCTGTGGCTTCTCCCTCCGCAAAACCTCAACAAACTCCCCCAACCGCTCATTACGCGCCACATAAAACATCAAATCCCGCAACAAATCAGCCCGCCCACCATAAGCAGAATCCTCATGATCAAGCCCAAGCAAAAAATAAAGCTCCTGCACATCAGACATGGACATATGCTCAATAGCTTGCCCATATAAATCAGCTAAATAACTCATGTCCTTAATTGTAAGCAAGAATTGCTCAATCCGGCAAATATTCGGAAATACTAAATCTTTGAGATTTAAATTTAGTTCATTATCACTTACTTAATGTCCCCACAGCCACCCTTCCCCCCTCATACCTTTTAGTGTCCCCAAATCCAGCTTAAAAATCAGCATCTAAAAGAGTATAGGGCAAAACTAGTTGTATCAAATACCATACTCTGATAGGCTACTTTAATGTGAAGACCGAAGCCACGGCCGCTAGCCGTGGCTTCCTCACCCAATCTACCTATTCAACAACAGCCCCATCTTTAACCATAATTAAACCAGTGGACAAAACAGGTTGGGGAGGTTGGGGGGTGCATTAACGACTTGTCATGAATTGCAAAAAAGGGCATCAACTGATATTTTGAATTAAGACAAAAAACAAAGTTCAGAGGATGCCCTAATGAATAATATACCAGAAATTGCAAAAAAGATAACCGAAATGGTCAAGA
>DATHYN010000398.1:0-2443 GCA_035459145.1 Anaerolineae bacterium
AGAGATTGTTCAGCTGTTGCGGTACCTCTACGGTTGGGTGATCTGTCCAGCATGTAGCAAACGATTTGAACTAATGGAGCAGTTGGTTATAGAGCAGTTAAAATGAACAACAACACAACACCCAACTGGCAAGACGCCCCCCCTGAATTCCAAACTGACCTCGACGCCCTACAACACCTATCAGACAATGAACTCTGGCAAATCACCCGCGCCCAACACAGCACCAACATAGACCGCCACCAATACCTACTTGATCAAAACGCCAACGGCAACATCACCCCCACCGAACAAACTGAACTCACCCAACTCCGCACAACCGCCAACCGCTTCATGCTCCGCAAAGCCTACGCCGCCGCCCTCCTCAAATCACGTGGCCACGCCATCCCCCCTGCTGACCAGTTATAAACAACAGAACCGCTGCCCCTCCCCAATATCCCTCCCTATACCCAACATCCCACGCTTACTCTTGCTCCGCCATATAAGCCCGTAATTGCTCAATTTCATCATAAGCCTCGGCCACACTCTCCACCCCTAATCCCAGATCCAGCCCCTTCGCCAAAAAGATATCACGCATCTGTGCCCAACTCACCTCCCCAATCTCCGCCACCTTCATCAAAGAGAAAGAAGCCAATAATTGCGCTAACGCCTCCGTTTCTTGACGGGACTTATCCAACTCGGCTCGCAAACGCATCACTTCCGCCTCCAATTTCGCCAAAACAGGCTCCATAAATAGCGCATCATCCCTCTCCATCTCCGCGAATAACTGATCCAATTCAGCCTGCTCCTCGGCCAACAACGTTCGTTGCAATTGTTGCCACCGTAACGCATCAAAACGAGCCTGCTTATCAGATGACCAACTCATAACCTTATCCTTATCCTCTAGATCACCAATCACATCAACAAGGTAACGCATTATACCATACCATATACATTTGAATGTACACAAATAGCCATCTTTCATCCCCTACCCCAACTATGTTATAATCCATATATGACAACAACAACCAGCAATCAGCGTCCCCCTTACCTGTGGGATTACAATATTGACAACCAAACCTTCCAAGCCATCTTAGCCGGCAAGCAAACAGTTGGCCGCTTAGATCAGGATTGGGCTACCATTCGCTTGCTTGAATACGGCACCTATCCTGAAATCATTGAGCTAATCGGCTTCCCCGCTCTCGTCGAAGGCTGGCCGCGCTGGCGGGAGCACGTTCGCGCCCCAAGCAGACAACGTGGCTTTGATTTCTTGGTTGATTGGCTCAAACAAAACCCTTCCAGATTAGACGTTCATGGATAACAAATATTACTTACAGACCCTCTACCCATTACAAGATAGAGTATTACATGCCATCAATTCGGTTGACACCGGTTTCTACCTAACAGGTGGCACGGCCGTCTCCCGTGGTTACCTAAACCATCGCTTTTCCGATGACCTCGATCTGTTTGTCAATGACCAGCCTTTATTTGCCCGTTGGGCGAATCGGATTATACAAACCCTAGCCAACAATAATGAATGGAACATCAACGTACTTATTCAAGATGAATACTTTGTACGCCTGATGCTCACTGAAGGGCGCACACAACTAAAAATTGAAATGATCAACGACGTACCAGCCCATGTTGGTAACATTATTAACCATCCGCAGTTAGGCCGTTTAGACAGCAAAGAAAACATCTTAGCCAATAAGTTAACAGCAATCTTAGGACGTGAAGAACCAAAAGATTTGGCTGATATATGGGGGCTATGTTGTCAATTAAATATGCCCATCATCCCAGCAATCGAAGGTGCGCAAAGTAAAGCGGCTGGCATTTTCCCACCTGACCTAGCCCGTGCCCTACATTCGGTTACAACAGCCGATTGGGACGTTATCAAATGGTACAAAGGTCCAACCGCCGAAAAGTTTGTTACAGATATTCGTGCGTTAGCCGTTAGTTTATTGAAATTACCTTAACCCAGCATCTCAAACACCTGCGGCTCGGCAACCCCCAATACCAAAGCCAACGCCACTCCCCCCCAAATTTCATCACCTACCCATCACCAAAAAAATGCTCAAAAAACAGCCATTTAAAGAGTTCAACTACCGGCGCGCCGGTTGGCGGTTCAAGTCCGTCCGGGGGTACTTTTAGGGGGGGCCGTAGCCCAATCATCGCCCAAACGTACAACACCCATCATGTCACTCTATCCAACCACATATACAATAAAGGCATCATTTAGTCATATTAACCACACATTCCGATAAAGGAAAACATGTCCTACAAACATTCGCTCATCTTACTATCCGTTGTATCCATTCTACTCATCGCCTGCACTACCAACCCAGCTCCTACCCCTACCCCATCCCCCACTATCACCCTCCCTCAACCTACCACCACCCCAACCAACCATGCCCCGACCGCCACCATCCCCTCCACCAAAATAGCCTATCCCACCACCACCCCACCC
>DATHYN010000399.1:0-10017 GCA_035459145.1 Anaerolineae bacterium
CCTAGCAGAGGTGATTGGCAAGAAAAAGTGATAAAACCTTTTGGAAATTAACTTAGAAGTACTGAATTTATGTGAATTATCGAACTCAGGTTAAGTTAGATTCCTTGACATTCATTCTTGACTAACCTACATCAAGTGAGAAATAAAAATGTCTAATGATATATTTAGCGAACTGATAAATTCAACTCATCTATCAAAAATTGTGAAGCAAACCCAAAGCTTATGTTTTGATGAGTATGAGCATATTAATTGGTATTTGGAAGACATTAATGAACAGGTGCAGATGATTCTTATGCAAGAAAGGCAAATTTCTAGCTTTACCTTGACAGAATTAGTTGCAGGCTTATCACACGACAGCCACGATATACAGTTATTTGCTGTTTGGGGTATCCATTCTATTGGTGAAAATCTATCCATTGAACAGAAAACAACGGTTATGCCCCAACTAACCACGTTTTTAAGTCATACACAATGCGAATTGCGAATCGCTACTGCTTTTGCAATTTCTAACCTTAAATTACCCCAATCAGCTTTGTTATTATCACAAATACTATATGAAGAATCAGAAACCAGTATAATAAAATGCATTTGCTATATTTTAGGGATTATGGGCGATAAGACAGCAATTCCAGCTCTCATGCATCTCGTTAAAAAAGCGGATGCATCTAGTATCATTGCTGTCGAAACATTAGGAGCCATTGGAAATACTCAAATTGTTCCTGATTTGCTAACGCTACTTCAAAAAAACAACAAATTAGCACCAGAACTGATTGGTGCTATTATGGAAACGTTAGGTGAATTAAAAGACAGGCGAGCGGTACCAATATTAATAACGAGACTTCAAAAGGAAACAGACGTAACCATTCGGCATCATATTTGTACTGCCTTGGGGAAAATTGGCGATGAACAAGTTATACCCACATTAATCGCTTTAGTAAAACAAGCAGATCCCTCCCTGTTTTCTGTCGCCATTGCATTGAGTGATATAGGTAACACCACTGTTATTCCCATCCTGTTTGAAGTATTAGACAGAGATGATATACCGCTAAGAGATAGAGAGGGGGTTGCCATTGCACTTAGTGAATTTGACGATGAAAAGATAGCCCTTGGCCTTATTCGCTTTTTGAATCGTCGGAATAAGATTCAAAACCCAACACCTGACGAAATTGTTTTTCAGCATGGGATAGCAATGACGTTATCAAGATTTAATAGTAACATACTTATACCAGATCTCTTAGTTATAATTGACCAATTACGAAACCCAACTGTTTGTGAATGGGTTGTTTATGCCTTTCGAAATATAGAACCTTTTAACGAAAGTGCCGATATTTTAGTAAATTTATTACGCGATCATCCTAATGCATATATACGTGGATTTGCAATAAAAACATTGAGAGATATGTTTGAAAAGGTTACAGATGAGCAAATCAAGAAAAAAGTGGTTAATACACTTATCAAAAGTTTATCAGATACACGTGAATGTGTTGGGCTTCATGGATCATATGTTGGTGAAGCTGCTGCCAACGCATTGTATAGAATTAATACACCTGAAGCACAACAAGCCATTAAAGATTGGGAGTCTGTTACCAATAATTCCGGTAATACCTAAATATTTAAGAGATTAGAAAATTTCGGGGGAAATATGCACTGAGCAACCACTCGTTACTGGCATGATGCCCTCGGCCAACAAATTAGCATTACCAATACAACCAGCTACACCATCAGTTTGCCAGACAGCCTACGATAATTTAGTCTCCCCGCTCTAGTGACCAATCCAAGGTCACAACCCAATAACCAAAGGGCAATCATATCTAGTAGAAAACTTCTTTGATCATTCATACGGTTCAGCACAAAAGCACAAATTTTACTGCTTGACAACCCCCTCATAACAGTGCAATATGAACTAAGTACGAATTTAGTACTTAGTTCATATTGCACTGTTATTCTTGAGAAGGATACCCAATGGCCAAGCCTAACCGACGTGAGCTCCGTCGCCAAGAAGTGCGACAATCGATTCTTGATGCAGCCCGCACTATCGTCAAAAAAGGTGGCATCGAAAACTTGAATATGAGGGCCATCGCCAAAGCCATCAAGTACAGCCCCTCTGGTCTCTATGGCTACTTTGATAGCAAACAAGCGCTCATCGAAGCCATTGCCACTCAAGGGTATGAACGTCTAGCGGAATATTTGCTAGCGGTCGAGAAAACCCCACAACTAGAAAAATACCTAACAGAACTAGGCTTGGCTTATGTGACATTTGCTCGTGAGAACCCCGATTACTATGTCATCATGTTTACAACCGTACCCTCCACTGAAGCCGTCTTAGAAATCCGGGCCGAGGGGTCTGTATTTGATTTTTTGCTACGCACCATCGAAGAAGCCGTAAACACAGGCGTTTTCCGCACACATCCCAACTTTGGCGTGAGGCAAATGACCTATGCAACATGGGCTCATGTTCATGGCATAGCTATGTTGCAGGTTACCTTCCTTAGCAATCCCGACATTCTCTCAGACTTACATGATCGAGCCGCTATTGAAGCATTCTTTCGGGGTCTGACTATATAACTTTTTTCTGTCTAGGTTCAACCTAGTCATTTATTGGAGATTAGATCATGAACCATAGACCAACTGTCGATCCTACTGACACACCTATTAAGCAAGCAATCACCTACGGAGTCACCGCACCCAACCCGCACAATACACAAGCATGGAAGTTTGAGCTTCTCTCAGACACAGAAATGCAGGTTTATATCGACCCAGACCGCCTGTTACCCGTCACCGATCCTCCCGCACGCCAGATTCATATCGGTAGTGGCTGCTTCATCGAAACATTAGCTGTCGGGGCCTCCGCTATGGGCTACGAAACCCATGTTGACTACTTTCCTCAAGGAACCTACCCCTTCGAAGAGATCGGACAAAAGCCAGTAGCAAAACTATCACTAACGCGTCGGGAGAACATGCCCAAGGACATCCTCTTTGATGCAATTTATACTCGGCAAACCAACCGCAGATCATACAAAGGGCCAATGATCACCGCTGACGAGATTGCTCAGATTCGTAAATGGGTTGGTGACAGTGAAGCGGACATCTTCTTTTTGAACACGATGTCTGCAATGAAACCCTTGCTCGACATCTTCTATGCGGCAATGGAACTCGAATGTGTGAACCGTCACACCTATGAAGAAACCCGTATCTGGATGCGTTTTAACGAAAAACAACGTGCCCAGAAACGGGATGGGCTAAGCGTGCCGCAAACTTCAGGTGTGGCCAACTTGATGAGTCGTCTTACCGAACTTTTCCTCGCCAACGGCAACCCCAAACGATGGCACAATAAAATGAGCATCAACAGTTATATGTCCGGCTTCAAAAAAGGGCTAGATACAGCCAAAGGGCTAGTCTATTTCAAAACCGACTCAAATGAGCAACCAGTCTGGATAAAAACAGGGCGCACATATGCCCGTTTCCACCTCGCGCTCACTAAGTTGGGATTTTATACACACGTCTATAGTCAAGTCTTACAAGAATTTCCTGAAATGGCCGAACTCTATGACAAATTCCACACGCATCTGGGCATTCAGGCTCCGGCACGGATTCAGATGGCGGTGCGGATTGGTCGCGCCGAAAAAGCGTATATTGCGCCTCGTCGAGAGATTGACGATTACATTATTTCATAAATTTCTAGACTCTACTTACAATTGGGATACAGCAATCACAATCAATTGAGTCAACCAAAAAAGGTACAAAAAAAAACATGCAAACATTAAGAAAATCAACGGGCGCGCTACTCCTTCTTGAGGGTTTACTGCTATTTCTACCACTTATCATTTTGGGGGGTGCGATTGGCTGGCCTGAAACCTTGGGTGACCCGGCTAGCTCAATGCTGCCCCTCATTTTTGAACAGGCAGGTCCTACACGCCTTGGCTACTTCATCTATCTTATCTACTCACTCCTATTTTTCCCAGTAGTCGTTTTGGCGGCACGTGTTGCCGTGGGCAATGATCAAGATAATTTATACGTGCGCTTTGCTGTTGGGTTTGGTGCCGCGTCTGCCTTAGCCCGCTGTATTGGTATCATTCGTTGGTTAATACCAATGCCAGCTCTAGCCGTCGCCTATACAGCACCGGGTGTCACCAGCGAGACACAAGCTACAATCTCTATCATATTTGATATGTTGAATAATTTTGGCGGCTCTATTGGTGAGATCCTTGGGGTAAGTATGTTCGCCTCCTTTGCTATCTTATCCATTGCGATCCTAATTCTCAAGAACAATGCAATGCCAGCCTGGACCGGTTACTTCGCCCTTATATCTTTTGCTATGTTATTAATACCAGCCGTGGAGATTTTTGGGATTGATCCAGGAATATTCCTAACCATCAGTGTGCTGGTTATTCAGTTCTGGTTTATGATTGTCAGCGCATACTTGCTCACTACTGCTCAGTCACCTGCTGTCGTGATGAATTAAATTGTTTAACTTAAAGATGCCACACTTTTAGCTTAACACCTTCTGATCTAACCCCGATTTGGTAAACATGAAACTCCTGTACAACAGTCTACTACATCGGGGTTAAATTATTACCATCCCCTCCCAAATACATGACATCTGTCATCTTACAATCAAAGCCTCCCACGATACAATTAACATGAACAAACAAGTTCAATAATTTGGTATCAATTCAACAAAAAGAGGCTCACGATGATTGACAAATCTTATCCCCCTCCCCGCTTAATCTTTTGGGAAACCACCGCCGGCTGTAATTTAGAATGTATCCATTGCCGCCGCATCACCGTCGCCGACAAACTACTCCCCCAAGACCTCACCACCGACGAAGCCTTCAACATGATCGATCAAATCGCCGCCCTCGGCCACCCCATCTTCGTCCTCTCCGGCGGCGAACCCCTCTTCCGTTCCGATATCTTTGCCATCGCCCAACACGCTAGCAACGCCGGCCTAATCGTCGCCCTAGCCACCAACGGCACCCTCATCACCGCTGACATCGCCCACCAAATCAAAGAATCCGGCATTCGCCGCGTCAGCATCAGCTTCGATGGGGCCGATGCCACCACCCATGACATCTTCCGCGGCCACGGTGCCTTCGAAAAAGCCCTAATCGGCATCAACCATTTGCGCAACGTTGACGTCCCCTATCAAATCAACACCACCGTCGCCAAACACAACATCCACCAAATGCCCCAAACCTTAGCCTTAGCCAAATCGATCGGTGCCGTCGCTCTCCACCTCTTCCTCCTCGTCCCCGTCGGCTGCGGTGTCCAAATCGCCGACGACCAACAAATCACCTCCGACCAATACGAAGATGTCCTCAACTGGATGTACGACGCCGAAATGGAAGGTGGTATCGAACTCAAAGCGACCTGTGCCCCCCACTACTTCCGCATCGTCCGCCAACGACAAATGGAAGAACGCCGCCAAGGCATCTTCCGCCAACGCCCCCAAAGCATGCACCGCCAACAACATGCCGGCGGCGCCAACCACCCCACCACTCATCCCAGCCACGGCCGCCACCCCATGAACGCCATGACCAAAGGCTGTCTCGCCGGTACCGGCGTCACCTTCATCAGCCACCGTGGCGAAATCTTCCCCTGCGGCTACCTCCCCGTCGAAGCCGGCCACATCCGCCGCCAACCCTTCGCTGACGTCTGGCAAAACGCCCCCCTCTTCGCCGAACTCCGCCAACCAGACCTCCTCGGCGGCAAATGCGGCCTCTGCGAATTCAACAAAGTATGCTCTGGTTGCCGCGCCCGCGCCTTCGGCACCACCGGCGACTACCTACACGAAGAACCCTTCTGCACCTACGAACCACAATCAATCCGTCTAGCCAACATCAGTGGAGATTAATATGACCTACGTCGATGTCGCCATCATCGGTGGCGGAATTACCGGCTTAAGCGCCGCTTGGTACTTACAACAAGCCGCTTCCCCACCTACCTACGCCCTACTGGAAAAATCAGACCGCTGGGGCGGCAAAATCTTAACCGAAACCATCGCTTCCCACCCCGATGCCGACCCCTTCATCATCGAAGCCGGCCCCGACTCCTTCATCCGTCAAAAACCATGGGCCCTCCAACTAGCCACCCAACTCGGCCTCACCCCCCACCTCCTCCCCACCAACGACGACCGCCGCCAAACCTTCGTCCTCCACCAAGGCCGCCCCATCCCCCTCCCCGATGGCGTCATGCTCATGGTCCCCACCAAAATCAAACCATTCGCCCTCTCCCCCCTCATCTCCCCCCTCGGCAAACTCCGCATGGCCCTCGACCTCATCCTCCCCGCCAAAAAAGACACCCAAGACGAAACCGTTGCCAACTTCATCAACCGCCGCCTCGGCCAAGAAGCCCTCGACAAAATCGCCGAACCCCTCCTCTCCGGCATCTACAACGCCGACGCCCAACGCCAAAGTCTCCTCGCCACCTTCCCCCGCTTCCAACAACTAGAAGCCAAACACGGTAGTCTCATCAAAGGCATGCTCGCCGCCCGCCAAAGCCACCCACCCACAACCAAACAATCATCCCCCCCAAGCAAACCCTCCATGTTTGTCTCCCTCCACCAAGGCATGAGCCACCTCGTCACCACCCTCCATGCCCAACTCACCGGCGATTGCCGCCTCAACACCGGCGTGCAACAAATCACCTCCCACCCCGCCCACGGCTACCAACTCACACTCGATGACGGCACATCCCTCCACGCCGGCACCATCATCCTCGCCGTCCCCGCCTACATCGCCGCCCGCCTCGTCGCCGACATCGCTCCCCAAGTCACCCCCCTCCTCAACCAAATCCGCTACGTCAGCACCGGCACCATCACCCTCGCCTACCACCGCCAAGACATCCCCCATCCGCTGAACGGCTTCGGCATCGTCATCCCGCGCAGTGAACAACGACAAATCAACGCCATCACCTGGTCATCCGTCAAATTCGACCACCGCGCCCCCCAAGATTACGCCCTCCTCCGCGTCTTCTTCGGCGGGTCACGCACCCCCGAAATGATGACCCTCGACGACGACCATCTACGCCAAATCGTCCAGCAAGAATTACACGACATCATGGGCATTCAAGCTCCACCCCACCTCCACCGCATCTACCGCTGGCCCCAAGCCACCCCCCAATACGACGTCGGCCACCTCGACCGCATCGACGCCATCGAAGACGCTCTCCCCCTCGGCATCTTCGTCACCGGCAGCCCCTACCGCGGCCTCGGCCTCCCCGATTGCATCCATCAAGCCGAACAAACGGCCGTTCTCGCCACCACCCACCTCAAACAAATTTCACCACAAACGGCACCCCACCCCACTTAAAACCACCGGCCGTTTTCCACAAAATCCCCACCCTAGCCCCCTTCGTGGGGGCGCCCCATATAGCCCGATGCGTTCACGCTCGGGCGGGTCCACCCCACCCAAACCTCCCAACTTCGAAAACCCTCCCCCTATCTAATCCACACTTGAGGCATACCAACACCCCAACATCCTTTATCACCAACACCAAAAAATCCGCCCAATCCCCAAAATCCGCGTCAAAATCCACCAAACCCCCTCAAACCAACACCTCCCTCACTTCACCAACACCAAAAAATCCGTCCAATCCCCAAAATCCGCGTCAAAATCCACCAAACATCATCAAACCAACCCCTACATCCAGCTTCCACACCCCTCAGCCAACCCTCAAAACACCATTTAAATCACCATTTACCATCAGCTAAAATTGCCCCAAAAAAAACTAGGAAAATACCAGTTTTCCGGTTATAATATAGAGAAGAAATAAATAAACACCAAATGAATATTTAGTTCAACTTCAAATTTTAACAAAAGCAGATCCTGTATGAGCTTCATTTCCTTCCGTGATATTATCCAAGAAGAAAATATTGATGTCCCCCTCGCCTCCTTACTCTACGCCCGTAACATCGCTTATCCCGATCTAAATGTTGATGCCTACTTGCATCAATTACACCTGCTAAGCGACCAAGCACGTCAAACTGTCCTGCCTGACACACCGGTAACTAAACAATCTGATGATTTGGCTCGTTTCCTTTTTAATGACCAAGCCTTCACTGGTGACAAAGCCGCCTTTGCTGACCCACGCAGTAGCTTTTTAAATGATGTCCTCGACAACCGTCGCGGAATCCCCATTACTTTATCACTTATTTATTTAACTTTGGCCGAGCAATTAGGCATCCCCGCCCAAGGGATTGGCCTTCCTGGTCATTTCATCGTTGCCGTTTTCGATGGTGTACGTATCATCTACCGCGATCCCTACAATGATGGACAAACTTTAACTCTTGAAGATTGTGAAAATCTCGTGCGCAAAACCACTGGCTATGACGGCCGTTTTCTAGAAGATTGGCTCATTCCCGTTACTCCTCAACTCATTCTAGCCCGCATGTTAAACAATTTACGTATCACCTACGCCCAAATGAACCGTTGGGAAGATACCATTGCCGCCACCGAACATCTACGGCTCCTACAACCAGATGTGACTGAATATCTACGCGATTTGGCCATCGCACACTACAATAGCGGCCGGCTCCATCGCGCCGCTGAATTTATGGAAGCCTATTTACAACAAACCCCAGACGCTCCTGATGCCCCCATGATTCGGCGCATGTCTTCCGAAATTATGGCTCGCTGGGCGCGTCTTAATTAATCCCCCTCAAATGACGGCCGGGGGGGGTCTTATCAACATCAATCAATTTCATCCGCCCACAGCCGTCCGTTGGATGAATCATAACCTTCATTCTTTTAGAGGAGATATTAATTAATGGAACGCAAGTTAGATGGCTGGTACAGCCCAAGTTTGAACAAACATATGGAAATCGTCACCTACGGACACTATGGTTTCCCTCTACTCATTTTCCCCACGGCCGCCGCCGACTACCTCGAATACGAACGCTTCTACATGCTCGAAAAACTCAAAGACGTTATCGAAGCCGGTAAAGTCAAAGTATTCTCGATCAACAGCATTAACCGCGAAAGCTGGCTCAACCGCAATATGCACCCCAAACACCAAGCGATTCGCCAAAACCATTTCAACAACTATGTCACCGAAGAAGTTGTCCCTTACATTTGGCATAGTTGTAACGGCCGTGTCGGCATCATCACCTCTGGCGCCAGCCTCGGCGCCTTCCACGCCGCCAACCAACTCTTCCGCCGCCCCGACCTCTTCGACGGTATGATCGCCATGAGCGGTAGCTATGACATCCGTGGCTACTATCAAGGTGATTACTACGACGAAAATATCTATTTCAACAACCCCGTTGATTTCGTCCCCCAACTCGGCGGTAACTACCTCTCCTTACTCCAACAAAAGAAACATATCTACGTCGTGAGCGGCCAAGGCGACTACGAAAACCCAGATGCCTCCCGCCGCTTCTCCAGCATCCTCAGTGCCAAAGGCATCCCCCATGAATTAGACCTCTGGGGTTACGATATGCCCCATGATTGGCCAACCTGGCGTACCATGCTCCCTTACTTCATCGCCAGCAAATTCAACGACTAAAATATTAGCCCTCACCCCACCCTCTCCCCCTATGGGAGAGGGTAAGGTGAGGGCCCTCTTAACCCATGAACACCCCCTTCATCTGCCCCCACTGCCAATCCCCCCTCACCCTCACCAACAAAACCTACCACTGCCCCCAAAACCATCGCTTCGACCAAGCCCGTCAAGGCTATGTCAACCTCACCCTCGGCCACAAAAAACGCAAATTCCCCGGCGACTCCCCCTCCATGCTCGACGCCCGCGCCCAATTCCTCACCGCCGGCCATTACAACCATCTCATCCCCCACCTCATCAACCACCTTCCTCCCCACCTCACCACTCCCCACCTCATCCTCGATGCCGGTTGTGGTGAAGGCCACTACCTACGCCAAATCGAAACCCACCTCGGCCCCCACCTCACCTACGTCGGCCTCGACCTCTCCGTCCCCGCCCTCAAACGCGCCGCCCGCCAACAACCCACCGCCCACTTCGCCATCACCGACCTCCACGCCCCTCTCCCCCTCCCCTCCCACA
>DATHYN010000400.1:0-8800 GCA_035459145.1 Anaerolineae bacterium
TCGGGTTGGGAGGGGGGGGATCAGCGCTTGGTTCTGTATCAGGTTGGGGATTGGGGGTGGTGTCGATAGCGGCTTGGCCGGTGGGGATGGTGGGGGGGGATGGTGGTGTGGCTAAGGTGGGGTTGGTGGTAGTGGTGGTGCCGAGGGCTTCGTCTAAAGCATCAGCTAAGGCTTGACCGGTGGGGAAGCGTTCGTTGGGTTCTTTGGCTAAAGCGCGGAGTATGATTTGTTCGATGGCGGGGGAGATGGTGTCGTTTTTGGTAGAAGGTGGGGGTGGGGGTTCATCGATATGCATCATGGCGGTGGTGAAGGGGTCGGCGCTATCGAAGGGGACTTGATTGGTCATCATTTCGTAGAGGATGACGCCGAGGGCGTAGAGATCGGATTGGGGGGTGGCGTTGGCGGAGGAGACGGCTTGTTCGGGGGCGATGTAGTGGGGGGTACCGAAGACTTCGCCGCGGGTGGTGTGGTCGGAGAGGAGGGCGAGGCCAAAATCGGTGAGGTAGGCGTGGCCGTGGCTATCGAGGATGATGTTGGAGGGTTTGACATCACGGTGGACGACCCCTTTGCTGTGGGCGTAGTCGAGGGCGGTGCCGATTTGGCGGATGAGGTCGACGATTTCGGGGAAGGGGATGTGGCGGTCTTTGTTTTGGTGACGGGCGAGGTGGGCGCGGAGGTCGCCGCCATCGACGTATTGCATGGCCATGTAGAGGAGGCCGGTGGTATTGCCGTAGCGGTAGAGGCGCATAATGTGAGGGTGTTCGAGTTGGGCGATCGCTTTGGCTTCTTTGGCGAAGCGGTCGATGTAATCTTCGGCTTGGCGGTAGGGGGTATCGATGACTTTGATGGCGACTTGGCGGTCGAGGTTGATATCTTGGGCGAGGTAGATGCGGGCCATGCCGCCGTGGCCGAGGAGGGAGAGGAGCTTGTATTCATCGATTTGTTGGCCGATGAGGTCGATGCCGTGGGCAATGGCGGGGGCGGGAGGGGTATCGGCGTCGAGGGCGCTGCTGAGGGCTTTGAGGAGGGCTTGGCCGCTGGGGTAGCGGTCGTCGGGGTCTTTGCTAAGCGCTTGGAGGAGGATGGCGGCGGTCTCATCGGTGAGGTCGGGGTTGATGGTTTGGGGATTGGGCGGGGGTTCGTTGATATGTTGGAGGCCGACGACGGTGGGGGAGGGGTCATTGAAGGGACGTTGGCCGGTGAGCATTTCGTAGAGGATGACGGCGAGGGCGTAGAGGTCGGATTGGGGGGTGGCGTTGGCGGAGTTTTGGGCTTGTTCGGGGGCTATGTAATGGTAGGAGCCACCGGTTTGGCCGAGGGAGCCGAGTTCGGTATCGAGGGCGAGGCCAAAATCCATGAGGATGACCCGTTTTTCGGAGTTGATCATGATGTTGGCGGGGGTGACATCACGATGGATGACGCCTTGTTGGTGGGCGTAGTCGAGGGCGGAGGCGACGGCGAGGCCGATGTGAAGGACATCGGTGGTGGGGAGAAGTTGTTCTTTTTTGTTTTGATGGTTGAGGATGGTGGCTAAATCATTGCCATCGATATATTCCATGGCAAAGTAATAGAGGCCATCTTGGTCATCGGCATAATAGACTTGGACGATATTTTCGTGGCGCCATTTAGCGAGGGCTTTGGCTTCTTGGACGAAGCGTTCGGCGTATTTGGGTTTGTGCCGATGGCGGGCATCGATGACTTTGATGGCGACTTTGCGGTCGAGTTTGACATCGTGGGCAAGGTAGACTTGGGCCATACCGCCACGGCCGATAATACGTTCAAGACGGTAGTTAGCAAGTTGTTGGCCGATGAGTGGGTCTTGGTCAGACATGGGGGCTCCTAATCAGTTTTTTTAGCGTGTTGGCTGCTGGTGAAAGTGATGCGGTGGAGGTCACGGATATATTGATTGAGACCTTGGGCGTAGCTATCGATATAATCTTGGGCGATAGCGGTGGCAAGGTCTTGGCGTTTGGCTTGGAGGAGGGTGGTGACGTGGGGGCGGAAGTCGCGGAGGCTGAGGTGCATGGTACCATGGGCATCGGTCATGACGCCCCAGATGAGTTGTTTTTTCTCGTTATCATCTTTGGCGCTGATGAAGCGGTTGAGGGAGGAGGTGGGGGCGACGGCACCGACATTGGAGAAGACTTCATTGCCTTTAATCATGTCGTTGAGGATGTCGATGCGATTGGAGACGCCATCGAGGAAATGGTGGAGGGGGGCGGGGACGTGGGCCATCATTTTCATGACTTCGATGCTATCCGTTTTGCCGGCGATGGCGTGGTTGCGGGCGGTGGAGAGGATATCGCCGAAGCCGCCGAGGGTACTGAGGTATTCGCCTTGGTGTTTTTGGAACTGTTTGTAGATGGCGGTGTTATGGTTATCGATTTGTTGTTGGCGGTAGTGGCCGAGGGCATCGAGGGCTTGTTGGTGGAGGTTGAGGAGGTTGAGGTCGGCGAGGGGGACGGTGAAGGTGAGAGGGTAGAGGCGGTCACGGGGTTGGCGTTGGCTGGCGTCGACGGGGATGAGGATGGCTGGGTTGCGGGTGGTGTTTTTGATGGCGGCGCGGGCGATGGCGGCGTGGGGGTCGTTATCGAGGAGGGTGAGGAGGGAGGCCGAGGGTTGGTAGGTAGCGGCGTGGATGGCGCGGTAGAGGACGAGGAGGTCATTGACGGTGAGGCGGAGGAGGTCGTTGCGCTGTTTGAAAAGTTGGCGTAATTTGAGGATGGCATTGATATCGATGGCAGTTGTTTCGACACTGACTTCGGGGATGACCGGTTGGATTTGTTGGAGGAGGGTGCGGTCGGCATCGGTGAAGGTGAGGGGTGGGGCGTAGGGGCGGGTATCGGCGGGGGTTGGGGGGTGGAGGGTGTTGAGGTAGTTGGCCCAAGCGAGGGCTTCGTTGGTCATGATTTCGGCGAGGGCGGCGCCCCAGGCGCCATCGAAAAAGATATGAGATTGGTCGAAAATAGTTGATTCTTCAGTGAAGAAGAGGGTCAGGGGGTGGTCACCGATGGCGCGTTCCGCTTGGCGGATTTGGGCGAGGGGGAGATGGCGAGGGCGGGGGTCGGCGTTAATCCAGATAGGGGCGAGGCGGAGAGAGGCGAGCTGTTGGCGGAGGTCGGAGGTGAGTTTGGGGAGGATTTGGGTGAGGGTAGCGCGTTGGCAGGTAGCGAGAGGGGTGAGACGGGCGGGGGGGAAGGTAGCGGGATGTTGGAGGAGGGTGGCGATTTGTTGACGGACGGTGGTAGGCGAGGTTGGGGAGCCATCAGCTTGGGTGGCGGGGAGGAGGTAGTAACGACCTTGGTAGATGAGGCCGACATGGAGGTTATTGGTAGGGATGGGGGTCCGTTTTTCGTCATATTTAGCGGGTTCGAGGAAAGCTTGGATGGACATTTGTTGTTGGTAGAGGGGGAGGTCACGTTCTTGGGCGGCGCGGACCCACGTTTGCCATTCTTGGAGGAGATTAGGGGGAGCGCCAGCGAGTTGGTGGCGCATAAAGTCATCGAAGAGACGTTGGCGGTAGGCGGGGTAGTTTTCGTGGGGGGCAGCATCGTGGAGGCGGGCGTAGGGGCGGTTTTTTTCCCATTGGCGGTAGAAGTTAGGGGGAGATTGTTGGGGGAAATGTTGGGCCCAAAGTGATTGGAGTTGGTAGGTGAAGACACGTTCGCGCCATTCGTTGGCGAGGAGTTGGGGGAATTGGTGGAGGGTGTGGATGGCGGTGAGGAGCCAGGCGGTGAGGTGGTCAGTGGGGGGGAGGGAGATGTTGTGTTGGCCGAGGTGGTGGTGGAAAGCGGTGGTTTCATGGGAGTGGCGGGCGGAATCTTCGCGCAGGGCGTAATTGACATAAAATTGCCACGTACCTTCGGGGAAGGCGGCTTCGGGTGATTTACCAGCGAGACGGAGGAGTTGTTGGTAGGCCCAAAGGACGACAGCAGGGCCACCGAAGAAGGTGCTATAGACGACCTTATCGAGGGTTTGCTCGACCCCTTTGAAGATGAGGGCGATATCACGGCGAACGGTATCAGCGGGGGGGATGCGACCGGGGAGACGGGCGAGGCCATTGAGAATAAGGCCGGGGACATTGCCGGCGGGGGTAGCTTGAGCGACGAGGTTGACGATTTTATCGATTTCGGGGAGGGAGAGAGAGGAGAGTTGGCGGATATGGTCGGTAGAGGCGATGGTATGGAGGTCGCTGGCCGTGTTATGAGTGGCTTGAGAATATTTCTTTTCCGCGTTAAGCGTCATATTTTTATCCATCTACTACAGTATATATTACTAATGTATTATAACCAGATATTTGAAATTGCGTTAAAATTAGTATATGAAACGTTACAAATCCGTGCAGTTAGTTGGTCGGCAAGCAGAAATAAGACAAATTAAAGATTTTTTAAAGCCGTTAGATGAGGGGCGGTTTGTGGGGACGGTAGCGATATTTGGTAGTGCGGGTATGGGGAAAAGTGCGTTGGTGCGGGCGATAGAGCAAGAGAAGCAAGAGAGCGGGTGGCAATGGTTATGGTTGCCGGCGAATAGTGAGAGTCAAGAGCCATTATATCCATTGAAATATGTGTTAGGGGATTATTTTGAGCAGGGGATGGGGCGCACACAGGTAAAGCGGTTGCTGTTATTTGAGACGATTTGGGACAATTTGTATCATTTGTGTGATGATAATGAGTTACAGGATGAATTAAAGCGGACGAAGCCATTTTTAGGGGCATTGTTGGGGTTAAATTGGGAGGGGTCTTTATATGAGCATGTACAGCCCTTGTTACGGATGGCGAATACATTTGCGGCATTGACGGTGTTTTTAAAGGTGTTAAGTCGGCTGAGGCCATTGGTTTTGGTGTGTGAAGATATTCATTGGGTTGATATGCAGACGGCGGAATTTTGGCAATATTTTAGCCAGCAGTTAACGGATGAGCCCTTGGCCTTGATGGTGACAGCACGTATTGAAGAGATGGTGTTATTATTTTCTTTGGGGGAGCGGTATGAGGAGATATATTTACCGCCATTGGTGTTTGGGGAGATTGAGGCGTTGGCAGTTAAGCTATTAGGAAGGGGAGTAGATCGTTCTTTGGTTGATTTATTGGTGGAGTATACAACGGGCAATCCGTTGTTTATTGAGCAGATGATTTATTATTTAGAAGAGCGGGCGTTATTGCAAGAAGGGGGAGAGGGGGTGGTCTTGGCGGAGAGTTTGCAGAGGTCGGTTTTAACGCATGATTTGCGGGCGTTGTTAGAAGCACGGTTAAACAGTTTAAGAGAGCCGGTGCGTGAAGTGGTGGAAGTGGCGGCGGTATTGGGGGATGAGTTTGAGGTTGAGATTTTGCAAAAGATGTTGCCTGATGTTGAGGTGATGTCTTTATTGCAGTTAGCGGAGAAGGCGGGGATATGGTCATCGTTGGTGGTGGAGCGTGATGAGGGGGTGAGGACGGTATGTTGGTTTCGGCATACGTTGTTTCGGGTAGCGGCGTATGAGATTGCGCCGCGCGAGTTGCGGCGGGCGTGGCATTTACGGGCGGCGGAGATATTGGTGGCGTGGGGAGAGGGGGGAGATTATGAGGCGGCGGTGGCGGGGCATTATGGGTTGGGTGGGCGGCCGAGGGAGGCGTATGTGTATTGGGTGGCGGCGGCGAAAAAAGCGCAGGCACGGTATGAGAATAAGATGGCGTTAGCGTATTATGAGGAGGCCTTGGCTTTTGAAGCGGAGAGCCCGACAGATGAATGGTATCAATTGTTATTAGCGCGGCAAGCTGTTTTGGGGGTGGTGGGGGAACATGAGAGGCAGAAGCTGGATTTGGAGCGGTTAGCGGAGTGGGCGGCCGAGACGCCGGTGGTTGCTTATCGGTTATTGGTGGCGAGTGCGCGGGTGCGGTTTGCTGATTTTAGAGGTGCTTATGAAGAGGCGGTTCAGATAGGGGAGATAGCGCTGGAAAGTGTTGATCGAACGATGATTCAGGGGGAGGGTGAGCAAAATGTGGCAACATTGTTAATAGATTTAGGTTGGGCCTATCTGCATCAAGGTCGGTTTCAAGAATCGAAACGGCAATTTGAGCAAGCGTTATTAATGAGTCGACAGCTAGATTGGGATGAGGGATTGCGGTTAAGTTGTGATGGATTAGGATTTGTTTCGTATTACGTAGACGATTTAGCGCGGGCAGAGAAATATTATCAGCAAGCGTTGTTTTTAGCACAAGAGAAAAACAATTTGTTGTATATAGGAATGTATCAGGCTTATTTTGCTAATGTGTTATTGTTCAAAGGGGATTTGGTGGGAGCGGAGCGAATGGGGCAAGATGCGTTTATGTTAGCCACAGAGATTGGCGCGGTAATGGTACAGGGGATGGCGTTGTTTAGTTTAGGCTGGGGGGCATGGTTGCGAGGGGAGTTTGAAGCGCATATTGAGTTATTGGATCAAGGGTTAATGATGGTGAAGCAGGCGCAATTTGTACCATATGAGATTTTAATTCGGTTAATGATTGGGGCTGGGGCGCGAGCGCGTGGTGATTATGAAGCGGCGGCGGCGGCATTAGAGAGGGGGATGGCGCGTATTGAGGAGACGGGGACTGAACAGTTAGCGGGGGTGATGTTATCATGGTGGAGTCGGGTGCTGACGGAGCAGGAGCAATTGGAAGAGGCAGAAGAGAAAGCACGGTTGGCGGTGGCTAAGACGATGCAGGCGCAGCAGAAGTTAGATATTGCGCATGCGTGGGGGTCATTGGGTTATGTATTAGGGCGGCGTGGTGAGTGGGATAAAGCGGTGGGGGCGTATGAAAAGGCGATAGCGGGTTGGGATGAGTTAGGGGCGGAGCAGTTAGGGTTAGGCGCACGATCAGGTTTGGCTTGGGCGTTAGATAACAAGGGGGAAAGTGAGCGGGCCTTGGCAGTTGTTAAGGAGTTGATACGGCATAAAGAGGAGAGGAGTTGGTGGGGTGTGGAAGATGTTTTGTTGGTATATAAGCGTTGTTATGCTATTTTGATTGGTCGGGGGGATAAAAAGGAGGGGGAGAGGTTGAAAAGGGAAGCGAAGCGAGTGCGGCGAAAGATAGTCGAGGGGATTATTGATAATGGGCTACGGGAACAGTTTGAGGAAAGACATACAGCGGCGCGATTTTGGGGTCAGGTATAAAAAAAACAGCCTTGTGAGTGAACAAGGCTGTTTTTATGAGAAAGAAAAAGGGAGGAATTGGGTTAGAAACTACAGAGATAGTTTTGACCCTAAATGTTTTGTCAACATTTTGTTTGGTTGAAAGTATTATATCGTAGGTAGGTGATGATAAATAGTGACATTTGTCATGCTTTTGGGGAAGCGCGGTCATAACGGTGGTTTAGAGCACGGATTTTGGGGATTGGACTGATATTGGTGTTGATAGAGTATTAAGTCGAAATGGGGAGACAAATGAATTAAAAGTGCTACAATAGCAGGCTGATTAAGAATATTAAGTAAATTTCCAGATAGTTTTTGCACAAATATAATTGTCTAGCCGAGATGATTGGTAAGAAAAAGTGATAAGACCTTTTGGAAATTAACTTAGGGTGCTATATTTTCAAGCATGATAAGGAGCGCAAGTTATGGGTCGTTTAGCGGTGGTAGCAATTGGAGGGAACTCCTTGATAACGGATCCAAAGAATCCCGACATTCCGCATCAGTGGGAGGCGGTGCGGGAGACGTGCGGGCATTTGGCGGATATGGTGGTGGCGGGTTGGCAAGTGGTGATTGTGCATGGTAATGGGCCGCAGGCGGGGTATAGTTTGCGACGGAGTGAGTTAGCGGCGCACGAAGTGCATCAGATGCCATTAGATTTGATTGTGGCGCAGACGCAGGGGGCGATTGGGTATATGTTGCAGCAGGGGTTGAGCAATGAGTTGCATGTACGGCGGCGGCCGCGGACGGTGGTGACGTTGGTGACGCAGGTAGAGGTGGATAAGGATGATCCGGCGTTTGCGGAGCCGGTTAAGCCGATTGGGGGATTTATGAGTGAGGCGGAGGCACGATTATTTGAGGCGGAGGGGTGGCAGGTGGTAGAGGATGCGGGCCGAGGGTGGCGCCGGGTGGTGGCATCGCCACAGCCGCAATATATTGTGGAGCAAGAGGCGATTGGCCAATTAATTAAGAGTGGGGCGATTGTGATTGCGGTTGGTGGTGGGGGGATTCCGGTGCGCGTGAATGAGTACGGGAAGTTAGAGGGGGTGTATGCGGTTATTGATAAAGATAGAGCGGCCAGTTTACTGGCACAACAGTTAGGGGCGGATCTATTTTTGATTTCGACAGCGGTACCACGGGTGGCGATTCATTATAATACGTTACAACAACAAGATTTAACGCAGATGAGTTTAGGGGAAGCACGGCGTTATATGGCCGATGGGCATTTTTCACCGGGTAGTATGCGGCCAAAAGTTGAAGCGGTGGTTGATTTTGTGACAGCGACAGATCAGTTAGCGATTATTACAAATCCGAAGAATATTGGGCGGGCTTTGGCTGGTCAAGGAGGAACACGGATTATTCGTTAAATAAGAGGATTTGGTTTATAAAAACTTTCGCCACATTAGTTAATATCGGTTATAATGTAGCCAGAATATTCTGTTTTGTGGAGATAAGTGCATTAAACTAAGTATTGTCAACGTTTGATCTTGAAAATAAGTTGTTTAATGCTTTGAAGTGATTTACATGTGTAGTAAAGTTTAGGAACAAATCGTATGACAACGCGCGCGCAGGATAGCAAGGGACGCGGCTTATTTGGTCGCATGGGTGCACTCCTCAAACGGGGTCAGCTAGAGGTGGCAGAATACCACGATGGGGATG
>DATHYN010000401.1:0-7334 GCA_035459145.1 Anaerolineae bacterium
CCCCCCATAAACCACCACCCCCACCAACACCGGCCACACCAATAACGCCTCCCGCCACGGCCACACCGCCAGCCCCATCACCGTCACCGCTAACAACGGCCGCGCCAAAATCTGCACCAACGACGTCCGCCAAATATACCTCTGCACATACCAGCGCAAGCAAGCAAACAAGAAACCAGTCGCCAACACCCGCGCTAAACTCGCCCCCACAATCCCATACCGAGGAATCAACCAAATATTCAAACCGATATTCAACACCATACTCCCTCCCGTCACCCAACCCGCCACCACCTGCTTGTTATGCACCAACATCAACCGCGCATTAGGCACATTCATCACCGCCAACACCACCGCCCAAATCATACATTGCAACGCCGGTGTCCCCACCACAAACGATTCGTCAAAAATCAATAAAATAATCGGCTCGGCCAACAACGCCACCCCCGCCGCCATCGGCAAAATCAACATCGGCAAATAGGTCTCCGCCTTCTGATGCAACTGCTGTAACCGCCCCCGATCCTCCAAATAATAACGTGACATCACCGGATACAACGCCGTCCGAATCGCTATCGGCATCATCCAAAAACCAAGCATCACCGTCTGTGCCGCCCCATACCACCCAATCGCCACCTCATTCAAATACAACGATAACAAAAAGGTGTCCGCCTGAAAATCAAGTATCGTGAACAGATGAATCACCACAAACCCCTTGGTGAAACGCAACTGTTCCCGACTAAATGACCAACTCAACCGCGCCGGCACCGCCTGCGGCACCGCCCGCCACAACCAAGGCAACGCTACCACAAACACCACCAAACTCAACAAACTACCCACCGGCACCGCCCACGCCACCCGTTCCAAATCACCACCCCACCACAACAACGCCCCACCACCCCCCAACTTAAACAAACTATTCACCACCGCCGCCACGGCCGGCACCCCCATCCGCTCATGCGCCACAAACAGCGAATGCAACAACCCAAAGACCGCTTCCGGAAAGATAGCCAACGCCAAAACCAATATCACCCGCTCCGTATCCGCACTATACGGCAATACCCAGCGCAATCCCCCCCACAACAAACCATAAAAAAGCCCCGCCAAAAACAGTCTCATGACCACATAATTGATTAGGTAACGGCCGCTCTCGGCCGGCCGAGGTGCCACCTCCCGCACCAATAACTCCTGCAATCCCCACGCCGACAACCCGAAAATAACGGTAAAATACGTAATCCCCAAATTATACGTCCCCGCCGCCTCCGTCCCCAACAGCCGCCCCACAAAGATAAACAGAAATGTACTGCTCATCTTCATAATTAAATTACTAGCAAACGCCAAAAACGTGTTGCTCAACAACCGCTGGATAACACTCATTCCCCGCCCTCATCTTCACCAGCTGGCAACAATAAACCCAAACGGCCAAACACCCATGGTGCCCCCCACGCTACCCACAAACTAATCAGCATGACCAGTACCAGCCGGGACGGCCACACCACCCCCACTGGTTCGCGCGGCAACGCCAACAAGCCCGCCCCCAACAACCCAACCCCGGCCAAACCAACCAATACCCGCCCCACCTTCTGCTGCCACCGCCCCTTCACCGTAAACCCCACCCACCGCTCCTCACCATAATACCCCACCCCTAAACCAATCATCGCCCCTAAACCATGCACAACCCCTTCCATCCCCTCTAACTCCGCCTCGGCCACATACCCCCACCAGGCCACCCCCAAATCCAATTCACGCCCATAACGGACCACAACATACGCCACCAGCAACAAGGACGGCAACCCCCACGCCCCACGCCAGCGCCACCGCGCCCGCACCGCCAGCGGCAAACCCAACCACCACCGCCCCCCAGCCACGATCAAGCCCCCCACCAGCAACCCACCCACCACATCATGCACAAAATGAGCCCCCAAATAGATCCGGCTCAGCCCGATAAGGGCAATCACCACCACCGCCAGAAGCCACCCCCACCACCGACCCCACCAGCTAGCCAACCCACCATAACTCACCGTCGCCGCAATCGTATGCCCACTCGGCACCCCATAACTATCAGATGACGATAATTGCAATTCCGGGGCCAACCAATACGGCCGAGGCCCCTGTCCCCACCATTTCAACAACTCCCCCCAACCCAAACTCACCCCCTGCAAATAAAGCAAATACCGCCCCAACCCCTTATGCCCACACCAATAAATCACCGGCAACAAAAAATCCAGCCCGATAAGACGACTCAACCCCATCATCACCAGCTGCCACGCCCCCCCCGCACTCTGCAACCAACGCGTCAACCCTAAACTCCACTCAAACCACTCACTCATACGCAATCACCTACAACCACACATACATAATAATCAAATCATACAATCAGTAATTATACCCCGACCACTCAAAGGTAGCCCGATTTGCCCAACCAACCTTCCAACCCAAACACCCATTCCTCTCCTCACCAACATAAAAAAAATCCCCCCAATCCCCAAAATCCGCGTCAAAACCCACCAACCCTAACACAAACCAGCCTCCAACTCAAGCAAAACAAACCCTCTACTAAATCACCCCCCCTCCCCCCCACGTCATTTCGAGCGCAGTTCAATCCGTTCCACCCTCAACAAACCCCACTCCTAAATCAAGGATTGAACGAAGCCGAGAAATCTACCCTAACCACACCCTAACCAACTCATCCACCGGCTTAACCCATTATCAAACCCAAACTAAATAACCAACTTTGACTATTATCCGCTTCTACTTTATGATACCAATATGTTTTGGCCTAAAAAGAAAGTAGATCCAGATAAATGCCGGCATGAATATGGGACGTGGGAATACCAGTCAACCGACAGCTGTCGCCAAATCCGTGTTTGCCAACATTGTGGGCAAGCGGGAAACTATGGGCGCAGCAACCACAGCTGGGGCGCGTGGCAATATGTTGACGAGCATGATAATTCTTGCTGGCAAACACGCTTTTGCCAACGATGTGGGCAACAGAAAGCGGGCCGCGGCCGCATACAACACACGTGGGGCCAATGGGAAATGGTGGCAGGAAGCAATTGTCGGAAAAAACGTCATTGCCAATCTTGTTCATTAGCCGAGACAGTCGCTGACCATCAATGGGGCCCGTGGACGGCCGTGGCCCCTGATAGCTGTGAGCAGGTAATGGTTTGCCAACAATGTGGCCAGCAAGAACGCCAAGGCACCACTTATACCCGCTGCCCCCAATGCCAATACAACTGTTTACAACAATATCAGCGAACGATCAAACCGCAGGTGGTCGCCAGTCGCCGCGCTGCCATCGATTGGGAAGATATCAATGCCTCCCAAAAAGAGGTGTGGTATGAATGTGCTCATTGTGGGGCTAAATTAGCTGGCTTTTACCAAAGTAGTTAACTGAGCGAAAATAGCAAAGCATCAACCCTAGTACTTAAATCACCGCGCTCATTTTTCTACATCTTAAGATTTACTTAAAGTTGTTAAACCAAGGATTTTACACTTTTAAGCTGACAACTTCAAAGCAGCAAACGGCCTGTTTTCAATATTTGATTTTGAAAATGCTTGGTTTACTGCGCTTATCTAATGGAGACACCCATGTTAAAAAAAATAACTTACCTACCAATCATCATTTTAGTCGCTATGTTCACCACCTATATCATATCTTGGGTCGGACAAATCCAACCCAGCAATGCCGCCCCACCTCAATCTAATCAACAACAAGAAATCAACCCCAATCGTGAGGTCCAAACGGATGACACGGCTCCATCCACCAACACGGAAACAGTTGTCGCTCTACCACCGATCAATACCAGTTTCACCTACCAAGGGTATTTAGATGATAACAGCGCCCCAGCTGATGGTATCTATGATTTTGAATTTCGTCTCTTTGATAATAATACGGGTGGTGTCCAAGTTGGGCCAACCTTGGTCATAACCGATGTGGCTGTTGCCAATGGCATATTTACACTGCCATTGGATTTCGGCCCTGGTATATTCCTAGGAGATGCCCGTTGGCTTGAAACGCGGGTAGCACGGGATGGTGAAGGGCTTATCCCACTCAGTCCGATGCAAGAACTAACGGCCGTTCCCTACGCCACCTACGCCGATTTCGCCGATTTCGCCGCCTACGGTGAAGACGCCGATGCCGACCCCGGTAACGAATTCAATACCAACTTCACTCTCAATGGCAACAACCTCGAATTAACCGATAATGGTGGCACACAAAGCGTAGACTTATCCCCCCTCCTTTCCAATAATGACTATTGGAATGTAGCCAGTGGCTCCGACACAACGGCCAACATTTACCGCCCTGGCTCGATTGTTGTCAGCTCATTTATCACTAATAGTGCTCAATACCGCCTAACTGTCCAAAACTATTCAGCCGGCGAATCCGCTGTACGTGGACTCAATCAAAGTGGTTCATCACCAACGACTATTTATGCGGAAGGACACTTAGGTGTCTTAGACCCCTCGTCCACCTATGATAATCTCCCCGTTGATATTTTTAACATTGGTGTTTATGGTCTAGCTCCTGATAATGGCGCCTCGGCCGCTGCTGTTTATGGGTGGAATTACGATGACAACAGCAACAATTATGGGGGCGTTTTTGTAGCCAATGGCATTGGTCAAACCAATTATGCTGTTTACGCCAAAGCTAAACATGGCAGCGTGAATAACTATGCCGCCTTTTTTGATGGCACCGTCGTTATCAGCGATACCCAACGCCTTGGCATCCATACCGATTCGCCAGAAACAGATATTCATCTCGTCCAAAGTAATGCCATAGCAGCTGGTGCTGACGGCTTCACCCTACAATTGAATACTGCACAATGGAAAATATACCATAGTGGTAGCCATCTAAGTTTTGCCGAAAATGGGATTCGTCGCGCCTACATAGAGGCGGGTACCGGAGCTTGGACCCAAATTTCAGATATGAATATGAAGAAAAATATCGAACCATATAATAATGAAGCCATCCTGCCCCGGGTTATGGCTTTAAACCCAGCCGCCTATCATTATAATGACCAAGAAGATAGTGCCGCCAAAAGCATCGGTTTTCTCGCCCAAGAAGTGGAAACCGTTTTCCCTGAACTGGTACGCATCAATGAGGACGGGGGCAAAGCGTTAGCCTACGACGATTTCGCCGTCCTCTCCATCGCCGCCATCCAAGAACAACAAACCCAAATCGAGGCCCAACAGACCCAAATCGAGGCATTACAAGCTGAAAATGATGAACTACGGGGCATGATAGCCGATATTCACGCCCAACTTAATGGGGAGCAAACCGCTTTCCATGCAACGGATAACCAGACACAACGTGTCAGTTTGGCCGCCGCCATTAACAATGGAAACAACAGTACGCCCCCCCTTCTACTCACCCAAAATATCAGCTGGTTAGCCCAATTCCGCCATCTCATCTTACCCGCGCTGATAATCCTCTTACTCCTCATCAATCTCGGCTGGGTCCGGCAAAATCACCTCACCAGATCGCTAAAAGAGTAGGCGTTACTCACCACAGTAAGCTGTTAAACTTAAATAGAATAGGAAACCCTCTATAGTCACACATGACCTACCTTGCTGGCAACCACGCTTTTGCCAGCAAGGTGGGGAACAAAAAGCGGGGCGCGGCCAACAGCATACGTGGGGCCAATGGGAAATGGTAATGTGCTCATTATGGGGCTAAATTAATTTTTGATGCCTAACTTTTCTTATATTATAATTAGGATCACAATATACTATTTGCATTCTTAGCGAGGTTTTTAGAAGGAATAAGTCAAATTATGATTGCTACAATCTCAACAATTATGAACACAACACCAGAACATCTTTGGGAAGAGATAAAAAAACCAGCATCTTTAAAATATGTTGCCGCACCATTACTATACTTTTTTCCAATAGGTGATACTGAGTTAAATAATGATTGGGAAATCAATAAAGAATACAATCTCAAACTATTTTTTCTTAAATTTATCCCCTTGGGTACCCACAAAATCACTCTCAAGAAAATAGATTTTTCTACGAATGAAATAATCAGCAACGAATCGGGAAAACTGGCCAAAGTTTGGAATCACACGATTAAATTTAATCCTATTAATTCTCATCAAATTGAATACACCGATATAATTGAAATCAAAGCTGGCGTGTTAACACTATTTATCTGGCTATTTTCCCATATCTTTTATCGGCACAGACAAAGAAGATGGAAGCAATTATTATCTTCTAAATCCAAATAAATAGATCTATAGTTGTTTAACCTAATCAACAGATAACACCTGCCGACACCATTGATAAAGGTTCCCATCATCAAAAGCAAACACCCACGACCAAAAAGCGGCGCACCATTGTTCAGCTATGTCGTAAAGGGGGGCCAATCCTTGTTCCGTCAACCATTCATCCGCGATTAGGCGGTCTTGTGGGGTGGCGGGTGGCGTAATCAGGGGATGGAGGTAAGCAACCGCAGTTAACGGGTCTAAGCGCCAATCACCAATGATGGAGACGGTACCGAAATCGATAACGGCCGTTACCTCCCCCCCCGCCACCAACACATTTCCCGGAAAAAAATCAAGATGCACCAACGACCGCTCACTCCCCGCCGGCCAAGCCTCCGCTATCTGTCTAGCATCCACATGAGCCACACTCTCCCCCGCAAAAGCTAAATTTTTCGCCGCCCGTTCATACAGATATCCCTTAAACGTGTCCGTCTGTATCGGCTCATTCTGCCCTAAATCACCATAAAAAGGGCGAGGAACAGCTAAATGCCGCACTTGGCTGGCCGCATCTAAATAAGCCCGAATCATCTCTTCCCGATGATTACTGTCGCTCTCCTTCATCGCCTGCATCATCGCCTGGCCGGGCAGTCGCGGCTCAATGGTGGCCAAGCAAGGGGTATCGAGAATCGTCTCTTCGACGGTGGGCAGGGCAAAGGGAACGGCCGTTGCCGATTGCGCCAACTCCGCCAGCAACTTCGCCCGCCGCAATATCGATTCCTGTGCAGTCCCTTCATGATAAACCCGCAACACGCGTTGCCTATCTAACGCATACACATTCGCTTCACCACCCTGACCAATTAAATCGTCCGGCTTCAGCCCAAATTGATCAAGCGTTTCGATAAGAGATCTCGTTTGCTTCGTTTTCATAAAAACCCCTTTTCAAGCGTGGCCGGTCCCAATTTGAGCCACCAAACAGCAACCACAATAGCGACAACCACATTAAGCCCCACCCACAACCAGTAACCTGGCTGGGGCACATCAGCTACATGCTGAATGGGGAAGAAAGGAATGATCGCATTCGCCATCCCATGATAAAACCAAGCCACAATCAATTTCTGCCCACTCGCATTGTAC
>DATHYN010000402.1:0-3861 GCA_035459145.1 Anaerolineae bacterium
AGCTGTTGCTGGCAACAATGCGGCGAATGTAGCTGATGCTTGGGACGAAGTTGGTGTTGACGAAGCGCTTTGCGGTGGCGGCACCGGTGACCCAGGTGACCCACCAGCCGGTTCGTTGGAAATCAGCAACGTGACCTCCTATGGCACCAGTGGTCGTAGCTTCAACATCGACTGGACGACGAACGAAGCGTCTGACAGCGCGGTACAGTTCACCTGCTGTGGTACTTACACCGACGGCACGATGACTACGAGCCACAGCATGGGCTTCAACGGTAGCAAAAATGCGACCTACGAATACTATGTGACCTCGAGCAACAGTGGTGGTAGCGCGACCTCCGGTCCATACATCCATCAAAACTAATTCGTAAGAAGAACTAGATAAGTAAAGGCCCAGGGCAAATGCTCTGGGCCTTTTTTATTTTGTGTTGAGGGTTTATTATTGGTATAATGTGGGTTAATCTATGACATGGCGCTAGAGTAACAAAAATTATCACGAAAGGGAATGGTGACAGTATGTTGGCAACACCAGAACAGATTGAACGCGAATTAGAACGGATTTTATTGCGGGTGAGTAAGCCGGGGCGGTATACGGGTGGGGAGTATAATCAGATTGTGAAAGATTGGTCTGAGGTAGATTTTCGTGTGGCGCTGGCCTTTCCTGATATTTATGATTTGGGGATGTCGAATTTGGGCTTGATGATTTTGTATGACATTATCAATAAGCATCGGAATTTGTTGGCCGAGCGGACTTATTGTCCGTGGACGGATATGGAAGAGGTGATGCGGGAGCGGGAGATCCCTTTGTTTTCGTTAGAGACGAAACATGCGATTCAAGATTTTGATATTTTGGCGATTAGTTTGCCCTATGAGCAGTTATTTACGAATGCGTTAAATTTGATGGATTTGGCGGGGATGCCGATTCATTCTTTGGAGCGGGATGCGAGTTATCCGTTGGTGGTAGCGGGTGGTCATGCTTGTTACAATCCGGAGCCGATGGCCCCGTTCATTGATGTCTTTATCGTGGGAGAGGGGGAAGAGGCGATTATGCGGGTGATTGGGGCGATGCGGATGACGGAGGGGATGGATCGGGAGGCGCAGTTGCGGGCGATTGCGCAGATTGAGGGGTGTTATGTACCACGTTTTTATGAGACGGAATATCATGAGGACGGGACGGTAGCGGCGATTCGGCCGTTGGTGCCGGAAGCACCGGCTAAAGTGATGAAGACGATTGTGCCGGTGATGCCGCCGCCAGTAACGGATTTTATCGTGCCGTATATTGAGATGGTGCATAATCGGGCTCCGATTGAGATTATGCGTGGTTGTACGCGTGGCTGTCGTTTTTGTCATGCGGGGATGATTACGCGGCCGGTGCGGGAGCGGCCGGTGGAAGAGATTTTAGAGGCGATGGAGCAGATTTTGACGAAGACGGGGTACGAGGAGATTGCGTTGTTATCGTTATCGTCGAGTGATTATACGCATGTGTTGGAGTTGACCCAGAAAATTAAAGAGCGATTTGGGGATCGGGGGTTGAATATTTCGTTGCCGTCGTTGCGGATTGAGACGGTATCGACGGAGTTGATGGAGAATTTAGGGGATACGCGCAAGAGTGGGTTTACGTTGGCGCCGGAGGCGGCGACGGAGAAGATGCGGAACATTATTAACAAATATGTGACGCATGAGGAGTTGTTAGCGACGGCGCGTGAGATTTATGCGCGGGGTTGGCGGACGATTAAGTTATATTTTATGATTGGGCATCCACGGGAGACGTTAGAGGATGTGCAGGCGATTATCGATTTGTGCAAAGATGTGTTGCATGAAGGACGGAAGTTCCATGGTCGGAAGGCGGCAGTGAATGCGGGGGTGAGTACGTTTATTCCGAAGCCGCATACACCGTTCCAGTGGGAGCCGATGGATACGTTTGCGCAGGTTGATGCTAAGATTGAGTTGTTACAGCAAGAGATGCGGATGCAAGGGTTGCGTTTACGCTGGACGGATAATCATATTTCGCAATATGAAGGATTTTTGGCGCGGGGGGATCGGCGGATTGCGGCGGTGGTAGAGCGAGCGTGGCGGGCGGGGGCAACGTTTGACGCGTGGAATGAGCATTTTGATTGGAATCAATGGATGGAGGCGTTTGAGGCGGAGGGGTTATCGGTTGATTTCTATAATAATCGGAAGCGGGAGATTGATGAGGTATTCCCGTGGGAGCATATTGATGTGGCGGTGACGAAGCGGTTCTTGACGCAAGATTATATGATGAGTTTTAATGGTGAGACACGGATTGATTGTCGGGACCAATGTTTTGCCTGTGGGATTTTGCCGAAGTTGAAGGATATGCGGCGGGAGACGCCGGCCGAGGCGTGGGAGTGTCCGCCGGTGAGTAAGATTAGTGATCGGAAGCGACGGGGTTCGCGGCCGAGTTCGGTACCGGTAGCGAGTGTGGATGTGGTGGGGTAGGGTGCTGGGGGGGGGGAGAGATAGATAAAAGGGGGGCATTTTGTCTGGATATGTGGGGAACAGCTAGGTTAACTGTCTATGATATATGATTTAGGGTGGGGTAACGATGAGTGAATTAGAGGGGAAAGAGCGTTATCGGCCTAAGTTTCATTTTACGCCAGCGGAAAAGTGGATGAATGATCCCAACGGGTTGGTTTATTATGAAGGGGAGTATCATTTATTTTATCAATATTATCCAGAGGATAGTGTGTGGGGGCCGATGCATTGGGGACATGCGGTGAGTCGTGATTTGGTGAGGTGGGCGCATTTGCCGATTGCGTTGTATCCAGATCGGTTGGGGTATATTTATTCGGGAAGTGTCGTGATTGATTGGCGAGGGAGCGCGGGATTTGGGGCCGAGGCGATGGTGGCGATCTTTACATATCATGATCCGATAACAAAGTATCAGAGTCAGGGGCTGGCGTACAGTGTGGATAAAGGGCGGAACTGGTCAAAATATGAGGGGAATCCAGTGATTGAGGCAATTGTGGATATGCCAGATTTTCGGGACCCGAAGGTGGTGTGGTATGAGGAAGAGGAGGGAGCGGGGCATTGGGTGATGGTGGTGGCGGCCTCGGCCGAAAAAGCGATACTTTTTTATCAATCATCTAATTTGATTGAGTGGCGTTTGGTGAGTCGGTTTGGGGATGGCTTGGGAGGGCGGGAAGGGTTGTGGGAGATGCCGGAGCTGTTTCCATTAATGGTGACGGAGACGGGCGAGGTGAAATGGGTATTGATGGTAGGGGTTGATGCGGGGGCACCAGCGGGAGGGACGGGAACGCAATATTTTGTGGGCACGTTTGATGGGTATCGGTTTGTGTCTGAGGGTGGGGATGGGTCGGTGTTGTGGGTTGATTATGGGGCTGATTTTTATGCGGCGCAGATATGGAATGATGAGCCGGGGGGGCGGCGAATTGGGGTGGGGTGGATGAGTAATTGGTTGTATGGGTTGAAGGTGCCGACGGAGGGGTGGCGGGGGGTATTTTCGGTGCCGAGGGAGTTGAGTTTGGTGGTGACGGAGGAAGGGGAGCGTTTGGTGCAGAGGCCGGTGGTTGAGTTGGCGCAGTGGCGGCGAGGGGAGCGGTGGTGGCGACAAGAGGTGGTGGGGGCGGAACGGCCGTTGGTGATGGCGGTTGGTGGCCAGCAGATGGAGATAAAGGCGGCGATGCGTTTGGGGGTGGGTGTGGGCGAGGTGGAACTAGGTTTTTATTATGGGGAGGAGAAAGCGGCGGCGTTGGTGTATGAGCGGGCGGGGCGGGCGTATCGGTTTGAGCGGTATGCGTTGGCGACGACGCAATTTAGTGAGTTGTTTGCGGCGGAGCATGTGGTGGGCGGTGGTGATGAGGGTGGGGTGTTGCGGTGGCA
>DATHYN010000403.1:0-41308 GCA_035459145.1 Anaerolineae bacterium
CTAGCATCCACCCTTCTCTCGCAGGATGCCGCGTCCCCCCTAACCTCACCTCTCGCCTAACCTCCCCTCGGCCTCCCGCCACTCCCACGACCTCAGAGGTTTCATAACCAACCCCTCCCCACCACCAACACCTCCCTAAAAACCTCTGAGGTCTCCCCTCACAATCCCCCATCCGTAATGACGTGGCATCACGCGCCTAAAATTACCTCTAGCATCCACCCTTCTCTCGCAGGATGCCGCGTCCCCCCTAACCTCACCTCTCGCCTAACCTCCCCTCGGCCTCCCGCCCCTCTACCCCCCCTCATTCCCCCCAACCACCTCCCGCACCACATACACCCGCCTATCCTGACTCTCATAATACGTCCGCACCAACAACTCCGCCATCAACCCCATCACAAAAAACTGCACCCCCACCATCACCAACAACACCGCCAACAACAACAACGGCCGATCACCAATCTGCATCGCCTCAAAACCAGCCATCCCCCCCGTCAACCCCGCCCATATCTTCAAAAACGACAAATACCCCCCCAACAAACCACCCAAACCCAACGCCACCAAACCCACGCCCCCAAATAAATGCATCGGCCGATCCGCATACTTCCGCAAAAACAAAATCGTCATCAAATCCACAATCACCCGAAACGTCCGCGATAACCCATACTTCGATACCCCCGCCACCCTCGGCCGATGATTCACCACCACCTCCGTCATCGAAAAACCCGCCCCATTAATCAACTCCGGAATAAACCGATGCATCTCCCCATACAACCGCAACTCCTTCACCACCTCCGCCCGCATCGCCCGCAACGAACACCCCCGATCATGCAAATGCACCTCCGTCGACCACGCAATCAACCGATTCGCAATCACCGATGGCAACCGTCGCAACAAAAATCCATCTTGCCGATTCTTCCGCCACCCATTAGCCACATCAAACCCCTTATCCAACTCCCGCACCAACGCCGGAATATCCGCCGGATCATTCTGCCGATCCGCATCCAGCGTCACCACCACCCGTCCCCGCGCATAATCAAAACCCGCCGCAAACGCCGCCGTCTGCCCCGCATTACGCCGCAAACGCACCCCCACCACCCGCTCATCCGCCGCCGCTAATTCCCCCATCACCGCAAAACTCCTGTCCCGACTCCCATCATCCACATAAATCACTTCATAATCCCACCCCGTCGGCCCCAACGCCGCCGTAATCTCATCTTGCAACGCCGCTAAATTCTCTTCTTCATTATATACCGGTATCACCAAGCTTAAATCTTTATCAGCCATACTATCCCAACTTCCTCAATTACTAGTTCCCTATTAATGAGTAGATTCTATCATGCTCCCCGCCTCTTGTCATTCCCTCACCCTTAACCCCGCACACCACAAAACCCTCCCAAGATTCACCCCACCGACCATTCCGAGTGCAGTGACAGCCTGCTATCACCCTAACAAAAACCCTCTCAGACAAAAAGGCCGAACGAAACCGAGGAATCTGCTAAAACCTCACCACCACCCATACCTTCACGGGCTCTTTCACAATCTTCTCTCACGCCTAAACACAACCTTAACAAACACCCTCACCACTTGGTGATTCCCCTAAAATCAGCTAGAATAATACGTTGCGATAACTTATCTTTCTTTATCCTTTCGATTATCCCGTTTGTTCAATATGGAGGCTGTCCATGTTACAACAATCAACATCTGTCTGGCGTTACTTTGATCTCTGGCTCACTGCCGCTGTCCTCCTCCTCACCAGCTATGGCGTTTTGATGATTCGTAGCGCCGTCACCGGCGCTCCCGCCTTCGCCACCTTCCCCCAACGCCAAATCACCTTTGCCGTTCTCGGCTTCATCGTCATGCTTGTCATGGCCAGTATCGATTACCGCTACCTCACCGCTTCCCACTGGTACATCTACATCGGCCTCGTCGCCTCTCTGGTCTTCGTCGTCGCCGCCGGCGCCATCAATAACGATGCCCGCCGCTGGATTAGCTTAGGCTTCATCGAAGTCCAACCCTCCGAACTCGGCCGCATCCTCCTCGCCATCTCCTTCGCCCAATTCCTCGCCAATCGCCAACAATATATCACCCATTTCTCCAATACCATCATCACCCTCCTCTATATCGGCCTCCCCATCAGCCTCATCTTTATCCAACCAGACCTCGGTATGTCCATCGTCTTTGTCATCATGTGGTTTACCATGATCTGGCTCGCCGGCCTCCCCCTCTCCCACTTCATCGTCCTCGCCATCACCGGCACCATCGGCATTATCCTCATCCTCCCCTTCCTCTCCCCTTACCAGCTGAACCGCATTACCACCTTCATCGACCCCGCCTCAGACCCCGAACAAGCGTTTAATGTCGACCAAGCCATGATCAGTATCGGCTCCGGGGGCTTCTGGGGCAAAGGCTACCTCCAAGGCACTCAAAGTCAGCTCGGCTTCCTCCGCGTCCAACACACCGACTTTATCTTCTCCATGCTCACCGAAGAAATGGGCCTCATCTTTGGCTCCGTCGTCGTCCTCGGCCTCATGGGCTTCATCGTCATCCGCCTCATTAAAATCGCCGCTATGACCAGTGACCCCGCCGGCCGCTACATCGTCACCGGCATCGCCGGTGTCTTCTTCTTCCAAACCTTCGTCAGCGTCGGTATGAACGTTCGTCTCCTCCCCGTTACCGGCCTCACCCTCCCCTTCGTCAGTTACGGTGGTAGCTCCCTCGTAACCCTTTTTATGGCCATCGGCGTTGCCCAATCGGTCCGTATGCGCCATCGTAAACAAGAATTTGGTTAATTTTTAAAAATAAAAGGTTGTTTTTTTATGTCTGTTCGCGTTCGCTTTGCTCCTAGCCCTACCGGCTATCTCCATATCGGCGGTGCCCGCACCGCCCTCTTTAACTGGCTCTTTGCCCAACATCATGGCGGTCAATTTATCCTCCGTATCGAAGATACCGACCAAAAACGAACCATCCCCGGTGCCATGGACGATATCATGGACAGCCTTCGCTGGCTAGGTATCACTTGGGATGAAGGCCCCGATGTCGGTGGCGACTATGGCCCCTACATCCAAAGCGAACGGGTCGAACTCTACCAAAAATGGGCCCAATGGCTTCTCGATAATGGCCACGCCTACAAATGCTTCGCCACCGCCGAAGAACTAGACAAAATGCGCGCCTACCAAAAAGCAAACAATCTCCCCCTCGGCTACGACCGCCGTTACCGCGACACCCCCGCCGACGAAGTCGCCCGTCTCGAAGCCGAAGGCCGCCCCTACGTCATCCGCTTCAAAATGCCCCTCGATGGCCAAACGGTCCTCCCCGATGTCATTCGTGGCGACATCACCTTCGATAATGACCAACTCAATGACCTCGTTCTCCTCAAAGCTGATGGCTTCCCCACTTATCACCTTGCCAACGTCATCGATGACCATTTCATGAAAATCACCCACATCATGCGTGCCGATGAATGGATTAACACCGGCCCTCTCCACGTCAACATCTACAACGCTTTTGGCTGGGACCACCCCGTCTACGCCCATCTCCCCGTCGTTCTCAGCCCCAGCGGCAAAGGCAAACTCAGCAAACGAGACCAAGCTTTCCAAGAAGATGGTCAACAAATCCTTGTCCAAGTCAAAGAGTTCCGCAAAGCTGGCTTCCTCAATAAAGCCGTCGTCAACTTCCTCACCAACGTCGGCTGGTCTTTCGGCGATGACCGTGAACAGTTCACCCCCGAAGAATCAATTCCTCGCTTCAAAATGGCTGATATCAATCCCGCCCCCACCAAACTCCCCTACAGCAAACTTTTCTGGCTCAATAGCCAATATCTCAACACCATGGATGAGACCGCCCTCGCCCAAGCCCTCCGCCCCTACCTCGATGACGCTGGCTACGAAATCAATATGGACGCTCTCATCACCATCGTCCCCGCCCTCAAACCACGCCTCAAAACCTTCCCCGATGCCCTCGAATTTTTGCAATTCCTTGATGATGACGCCGCCGAACCATTAACCATCGATCATTTACAGCACAAAAAGATGCCTCTCGAAAATGCCAAACCCGCTTTCGAACAAACCTACGAACTGCTTAAAACGATAGAACCCTTTGCCTTAGATACCATCCAAGAAAAAATGTTCGCCCTCGGCGAACAATCCACCCTCAACAGCAAAGCCGGCCCCTACCTCGGCACCCTCCGCTTCGCCATCACCCGCCAAAAAGTCTCCCCACCCCTCTTCGAATCTATCATCGTCCTCGGCCGTGCCCACACCCTCAACCGCCTCGAACAAGCCCTCGCCCTCTTCAACGAAACGGATTAATGACCCCCAACCGTAGCGGAGGCATCTCCCTGCCTCCGCTCACCCAACTCCGCGCCGGTATCCGTGCCGAACTCCCCATCGTCGTCGGTGTCATCCCCTTCGGCATCATCTATGGTGTCCTCGCCATCAACGGCGGCCTCACCCCCGCCCAAGCCCAAGCGATGTCCGTCATCGTCTTCGCCGGCTCCGCCCAATTCATTGGCGCCGACCTCATCGCCGTCGGCTCTCCCCTCCCCGTCATCTGGCTCACCACCTTCGTCGTCAACCTGCGCCACCTCCTCTACAGCACCGCCCTCGGCCCCGACCTCCAACACCTCAACCGCCGCTGGCGCTGGCTCCTCGCCTACCTCCTCACCGATGAAGCTTATGCCGCCACCGCCGTCCATTACGCCAACCGCCAAACAGCCCGGACCCACAAACATTGGTTCTTCCTCGGCGCCGGCCTTACCCTCTGGCTCAGTTGGCAACTCAGCACCGCCGTCGGCGTCTTCCTCGGTGCCGAAATCCCCGCTAGTTGGGGCCTCGACTTCACCCTCGCCCTCACTTTCATCGGTCTTGTCGTCCCCCTCCTGATCAACACGCCACCAATCGCCGCCGCCCTCATCGCCGCCCTTGTCGCTATCCTCACCCATACCCTCCCCTACAAACTCGGCCTCATCCTTGCCGCCCTCGCTGGCATCCTCGCCGGACTCTACCTCGAAAACCGCTCTCTGGAGTCCGATAATGCTTAACTGGCTCATTATCATCGGTATGGGCCTCATCACCTTTGCCATCCGCCTCACCCCCATCCTCCTCCTTGAGCGTTTCACCCTCCCCCCAACGCTACAACGCGCCCTCAAATACGTCCCCATCGCCGTCCTCTCCGCCATCATCGCCCCCGAACTGCTCATCACCAATAACCAAATCAACCTCGCTCTCACCAACGACCGCCTGCTCGCCGGCCTGCTCGCCATCTTCATTACGTGGTACACCAAAAACATCATCCTCGCCGTCACCCTCGGCATGCTCACCCTCTGGCTCCTCCAAACCATTTAACACCACCTACCATCCTAGTCTCCCTCTCAAACGAAATGCACCCTTCTCTAAACCCCTACCCTTCCAACTAAACACCACCCCTCACTTCACCCATACAAAAAAATCCGTCCAATCCCCAAAATCCGCGTCAAAACCCACCAACCCTACCCCATATACACAATCACAATAGCACATTCCCTACAACTGTCATTTCCGGGCACGCGGGAATCCACTTACAACCCCACCCCATACAACCCCACCCCATACAAAACACCCCCACCATCTTTTTAAAATGTAAACTTCACCCAAATACGGTATAATCCATCAAAATTAAACCCATAGGAGTAACTATGTCAACCATTAATAAACTGTTATCGGCCGTTGGCATCGGCGCCGCCAAAATTCAAACAACTTTACACCAAGATCACCTTATCCCCGGCCAATCCCTCTCCGCGACCATCACCATCACCGGTGGCCAAGTCCCCCAAACCATAGACGCCGTCTATCTCTACACCACTGGCTCTAGCCGTCTTGCCGGACAAATCGATGTCGGCTACCATACCGTTATCTTCGATAAACATACCATCGCCAACAATCTCACCATCCAACCCGGCGAAGAGTATAGCCAAGACGTCACTATCCAACTCACCTATGATACCCCCCTCACCGTCGCCGATACCGAGGTCTACATCACCACCGCCCTCCAACTCGACGCTGGTCTCGATGCTGATGACCAAGACAAAATTATCGTCAATCCCACCCCTCGGGTCCAAGCCTTGTTCGACTCTTTAAAAGAACTCGGCTTCAACCTCCACCGCTCTGATTGCGAAGATGGCTCCCAATATGACCGTCGTTACGTCCAAGAGTTCGAGTTCAAACCAACTTCCGGTGAATTTAAAGACAAATTAAGCGAAATTGAACTTATCTGTCTCGATTCTCCCTCCGAAACCAGTGTCTATCTCCAAATCGACCGCCGCCCCCACGATATGAGCAGTTTTATCGCCACCGCTCTCGATCTCGACGAAAGCCATGTCCATTTCCGCCTCACCGATAACGATCTCCCCACCCTCACCAATCAAATCGCCCAAATTATTCGTGATCGTGCCGATGGACCATTGCTGTAAACGACTATTTTAAACATTCTCCCTCATTCCCAACAAGTAACGATATCCCCTAATCCCCCATTAAATACAACTTCCCCCACCAAAAAGAGGGTGTGCTGGCTAGCACACCCTCTTTTCACATCCGACAGAGGAAAGATGATTGTTGTTCGCTTGACCGCAGGTTAAACGTTATAGCCTGACCCCGATTGATTGTTATGGTTTGTCGAACCACGCCCCATCCGCTGTGCCGCTGACATCGACCGTGTACTACCATGACCTTCAGCTCTCATTGGTATCGGTCCCGTCACCGGACCACGCGCTGGCCGCGCCGGCTGCGCCGGCCGTGGCCCCGTCACCCCAGGCCGCTTAGCTGGCCCCGAACGACGATTGTTACTATTATTAGCCACAGGCTTCGTCGCTGGGCTAGGTGCCGGTGCCGGTGCCGGTCGCTTAATGACTGGCCCACTCGACGACTCTACCCCCACTCGGCCACTCCGCATCACCGGCTTAACCATCTGTGGCCGTGCCCCTTGCCATGTCGCCACCGCTTGCGACACATCTCTCTGCCCCAATAACTGATCGCCCGCAATCGATAACGCTCCAATAAATAAAATGCGCGTTAACCATACTAAAATAGCCACAAAAATAGGCACCCCTTTCAATAACTGCTCTCGGGTCAAAATCTCATTACCCAATGGATGCGCTAACAATGTTAACGAAACGGCCCACCATGTCATTAACGCATTCATCGTCGCCCCCAATAACCACGCCCCCATTAAAAACCAAATCTCTTTCGGCTCATCCCGACCCGTTTCTGGGGTCATTAAATGTGTCAAACCGGCAAAATCGATCGCACAAAAAGCGATCGCTAAAATCGTGGCCCATGTCACCCCCACAAAACTAGTCTCTCCTAGTAAATTGTTCAATGCATATTTGGTCGTATCAAAATTAAATATCTCAAACGCTAATAGCGCTACCCCTAAAATCAACCCAATAATAAGTTGTGTGCTTAAACCGTTTGAATGTACAGTTCTTGTTCTATCTACTCTATCTATCTGCATGATAATCATCTCCTCTATCCCTAATTGCATCACCCTCTGCTTTGCTGGTAAATGCTTCCTGACTAACAAATTACACAGTCCCTACTCTGTGCTTAACACCCTTCTCCTCTGGTGTGAGTGAGGGGCGGACTCACTCACACCAAGTTGGAAGAGGCTTAGAACACTTGTTCTAGTAAAGATTTTAGTACATCTGTTCGTCTCTGTCAAGAGGGAATTTATGATTGATACCACTCTTGCTATTCATAAGTTTATGTTGTACAATTACAACAAATCAGGTGCAACCTGCCCCTATTCCCTACCTATTTGTATCGAACATGGACATTGTGACAATGTCGTAGTCCGTCAAACAGTCTTTATATAACAGAACATTTCCAACGGACTATTTGAAAATTTTGTTATTTGCGCCAATGCCGTCCAGCAAACTTTGTTTAACAAAATGCTAGGCAAAAGGAGCTCAATCTCTTTTATGGTTCACACACCCACCAATATCCGCATCCGCGGCGTGCGTGATGGTCTACTGGTCACTCTTGGTGAAGGCCAATTTGAACATCTCTGCTATGAACTAGAATCGGAATTGCAACAGAAGAACCATTTCTTTCGCGGTAGTCGCATTATCTTAGAGACTGGTCATCGTCAGCTGGCATTGTCCAAACTCCGTTCATTGGCCCAATTAATTGAAAATCAAGGCTTATCCTTGTGGGCTGTCCTCACTCATGATACCACCACTAAAAATGCGGCCCGTGACCTCGGCCTAGCCACTCGCCTCCCTGGTAGCAATACCGATCTCGATGGCAACCAACTCTCCCCCTCCCCCACTACCACCACCGCCTCACCAGATCCTCCTCCAGATACCCCCCTCTTCCGCCAAGAAACATTACGCTCTGGCCGCTCTATTTATCATGAAGGTTCCGTCACCATTATTGGTGATGTCAACCCTGGGGCCGAAATTATCGCCGGTGGCCATATCGTTGTCTGGGGCCGCCTCCGTGGCGTTGTTCACGCTGGTGCCTTTGGTGATGAAACGGCCGTTGTCTGCGCCCTCGAACTTCTCCCCCCCCAAATCCGCATCGCTGACCAAATCGCCATCGCCCCACCACCACCAGAACAACCCCAACCAGAAATCGCTTTTATTCGCGGGAACCAGATTGTCGTTGAAGGCTGGTCCCAACACCGTTCAAATCGAACAAGGAGAGACCAATGAGTTCTAAGGTCATTACCGTAACCTCCGGCAAAGGAGGCGTCGGCAAAACGACTGTCAGTGCTAATTTAGCCGCCGCCTTAGCTTTACTCGACTATAAAGTTGCGGCTATCGATGCTGATATCGGTTTACGTAACCTCGATGTGGTCATGGGGCTGGAAAATCGTATCGTCTACGATCTCGTTGATGTCGTTGAAGGCCGCTGTCGCCTCCGCCAAGCCATGATCAAAGACAAACGTATGCCCAACCTCCACCTCATTCCCGCCGCCCAAACCCGTGATAAAATGGCAGTCAACCCTTCTGATATGATCGTCGTCTGTGACCAACTCCGTGAAATTGTTGACTTTGTTATCGTTGACTCCCCCGCCGGTATCGAACGGGGCTTCCAAAATGCTATCGCCCCCGCTGATACTGTCCTCATCGTCACCAATCCCGAAGTCTCCGCCGTTCGTGATGCTGACCGTATCATCGGTATGCTCGAAGCTGAAGAAAAAGGACCTGGTAAACTTGTCATCAATCGTCTGAAACCTACCATGGTCGAACGAGGCGATATGCTCTCAATTAACGATATTCTCGAAATCTTAGCCATTGAACTGATCGGCGTCATCCCCGAAGATGAAACCATTCTTATCTCCACCAATCGAGGTACCCCTATCGCCCTCGAAGATACCAATAACAATATCGCCGGCCAAGCTTTCCGCAATCTTGCCCTTCGTGTTGATGGGCATGATATACCCTTTTTAGATCTACAGACCAAAAACAGTTTTATTGACCGTCTGCGTAGTTGGGTCAATGGTCGCTAAACCAGATTGAGGCAATCTTATGAACTGGCTAAAAAAATTGATCGGTACCAAAGAAGAGAACAAAAGTAGTAATGTGGCCAAGGCGCGTCTGCAAATGGTCCTTACCCACGACCGTAACGCTTTGTCTCCCGGTCTCATCGAAGAAATTAAAAATGATATTATCCAAGTGATCGCCGCCCGCGTCTCCATTGACCCCGAAAATGTGGTCGTTAACCTCACTCAAGACCAACGCGAGAGCCGGCTCGTCGCTGAAATACCAATTCTCAATGGACGGCGTGATACGACTAATTCCTAGGTATCACTGAAAACCATTGTAGGTGCACATCACACCTCCTTCAATCCCCTAAATGGTCACCAGCATTTAGGGGATTTTCCTTTTCACGTTTTATTCGATCCAAAAATCATTTTTTGCGTTATAATAAACTTATCATGATAGCACGTCTTAAATCATTCTTAACTTTACCTGACTTTGGTGATCCCGAAGCCAACCGTTTAGCCCCTATTGCTCAACGGCTATCAATATTCCTGTTTATTACCGCCATCCTTATCTGTTTAGTGGGCGTTATTTTCGAGCTTAAAAGCACGCGAGAAATTATGTTTCTCGCCTCCTTTCCCCCTATCTTCGCTTTCATCGCCCTCCGTTATCGCCAGCTTAATGTCGCTTCCACTCTCCTCCTCGTCGATTTCATGGCTGTCGTTACCTATTTTCTAAATATCACTGGCCTTCATGATATCGCTTTGCTCGCCTACCCCATCGGTATTATCATCGCTGGTTTATTGGTACCTCGTTGGCTACTTTTTAGTTACAGCGCCTTAATGATGATCACGGTCGCCATCATCACTTACCGTGATATCAATGGCCTTTCTAACGGCTCTCTAGCTGATATCACCAGCATTGATGATGGCCTTGTTGGTATCGTCATCCTCGGCCTCACCACCGCCGTCGTCCAAATCCTCGTCACCCAACATCGCAATAGCCTCAACGCCGTCGAACAACAAAATGACCAACTCGAAAATATGGTCGCCGCCCGTACCCATGAACTCCAAAAAGCCAAAGAATCGGCCGAACAAGCCAGTCTCGCTAAATCCCAGTTCCTCGCCAATATGAGCCACGAAATCCGCACCCCGATGAATGGCGTTATCGGCACCGCTACTTTGCTTAGCCAAACTTCACTTGATGACGAACAACTTGATTTAGTCAATACAATTCAACGAAGTACCGACCTCTTATTAACCATTCTCAATGATATTCTTGACTTTTCTAATATTGAAACGGGCAATATCGTTCTCCAAGAACGGCCGTTCAACCTCACCACCATCATCCAACACACCATTAATCTCGTCTCCCCTCAAGCTGAAGCTAAACAGCTAACCCTTAACCATCATATCGATGCCGATATCCCCACCCAACTCTATGGTGATGATATCCGCCTCCGCCAAATCATCCTCAATCTCCTTACCAACGCCATCAAATTCACCCAACGGGGCGAAGTTCGCCTCGATGTCACCCACATCGAAACCAATGAACAACAACATCTGATCCAATTCCAAATCCAAGATACGGGCATCGGTATCTCCCCAGAAAAACAAAAACAACTGTTTAAACCTTTTACGCAAGGGGATAGCACCCCTGCCCGCCAATATGGTGGGGCTGGCCTCGGCCTCGTCATCTGCCGTAGCCTCGTCGAACTCATGGACGGCCAAATCACCCTCTCCAGCCAACTCAATTTCGGTTCCACTTTCACACTTAATATCCCCTTCAAAACCACCACCCAACTATCTACTACCCCCGAAAAAACAACCGCCTCCTTCCAAATTGACCGCCCCCTCCGTATCCTCCTCGCCGAAGATAATGAAATTAATCAAATGGTCTTGCTCGCCACACTGCAACAATTTGGCTTCACCGCCGACCTCGCCACTAATGGCCAAGAAGCGCTCGACCAACTCAAAGAACACCACTATGACCTCATCCTCATGGATATCCAAATGCCAGAAATGGATGGGCTCACCGCTACCCGCCATATCCGTCAAACATTGCCCACCAACCAACAACCTTATATCATCGCGGTAACCGCCAACGCCACTGTCACTGACCGCAACGCCTGCCAAGCCGCTGGCATGAATGACTTTATCACCAAACCGTTCCAAATATCAGATCTACACCAAGCAATTCAACGTATTCCCGCCTAACACCTCCCTCATTTCACCTATTTTGATACCAATATCAACAAAAAGTGTAACCCTAGCCCTCTAACGGTGTTTTAATCCTATAGAGACACATCTTTTTACCCAATTGCCCTATTTCTCCACCAAAAGTTGACATTCCTATTAACCAGTTATACAACTGGACAACTTTGTCAAAACAAGGGACAATTGTTTTGTTTGTTTGAGATCATTATTTTTTTATGAAAGTATCTGTTATTGCCACCATCAAAAATGAAGGGGAAGGGGTTAGACCATTACTCGATTCACTCTGTGAGCAAACCAAACTTCCTGATGAAATCGTCATTTGTGATGGTGGCTCCACCGATAACACCCTCGCCATCCTCGATGAATATCGCCCCTATTTACCTCTAAAAATCATTGTCGAGCCCGGCTGTAATATTAGCCAAGGGCGTAATTACGCCATCGCCGCCGCCCAAGGGCCTATCATCGCCGCCACTGACGCCGGCGTCATCCTCGGCCCCTACTGGCTCGAAGAAATCACCCGCCCCTTCTCCAATGAAAACGTCGCCGTCGTTAGCGGCTGGTTCGAATCAGACCCCTACACCGACTTCGAAGTCGTCCTCGGCGCCACCGTCCTCCCCGAACAAGCTGATATCGACCCCGATACTTTTCTCCCCTCTAGCCGCTCCATCGCTTTCCGCAAAGAGGCTTGGGCCGCTATCTCCGGCTACCCCGAATGGCTCGACTACAGTGAAGACCTTATCTTCGATATGGAACTCCGCACCAAATACGGCTCTTTCCCTTTCGTCCCCCAAGCGGTCGTCTACTTTCGCCCCCGCAAATCATTACGCGCCTTCGCCAAACAATATTATCTCTATGCCCGTGGCGATGGCAAAGCCAATCTTTGGCCTAAACGGCACGCTATCCGTTATCTTACCTATCTCATCGCCCTCCCCTACATCATTCATCTCATCTGGCACGGCAAACGGCAGGGCTGGCTCCTCCTCTTCACCGGTATCGGCATCTACTCCCGGCGCCCCTTCGAACGTCTCTGGCCCGCTACCTACGGCTGGCGCCCTCCCTCCCGTATACGAGCCATCGCCCTCATCCCCATCATCCGCTTTGTCGGGGATGTTGCCAAAATGCTGGGCTACCCTGTGGGCCTTTTCTGGCGCTGGCGCCAGCGCCCCCCTCGCTAAATCACCCCCTCGGCCCGCCACCCCGCAATCACCTCCCCACCATACCCCAACATCCCCAAAATCTCATCCGTATCCGCCCCCAATAATGGCGGCGCCTGCCGTATACTCGCCGGCGTCTCCGTTAACTTCGCCACCGGCCCCAATAACTTCATCTCCCCCACCACCGGATCCACCACCGTCTGCACCATCTCCCGCGCCACCGCCTGTGGATGGTTCAACGCGGTCGGAATATCATTGATTGGGGCCGCTGGTATCCCACTCGCCGTCATTAACTCTAACCAAACGGCCGTTGTCCGCTCCCGAAACAGTTCCTGCAACGCCGGTATCAACCGCTCCCGTCCCTTCACCCGCCCCTCATTCGTCTGATACGCCGTCTCCTCCCATAAATCTGGCCGTCCACTCGCTTCACAAAACCGCTGATACTGCCGATCACTCCCAATCGCTATCGCTATCGTCCCATCCGCCGTCGCAAAACTTTCATATGGTACAATATTCGGATGCGCATTCCCATACCGCTCCGGCGCCTCCCCTGTCACTAAATAGTTCTGAGCCACATTCGCTAACCAAGCCAACTGCGTATCAAATAAGGCCACATCAATATACTGCCCCCGCCCTGTCTCGTTCCGATGATGTAACGCCGTCAATATACCATTCGCCGCAAATAATCCCGTCGTAATATCCACCACAGCCACCCCAACTTTATGCGGTTCCCCCGCCGCTGGCCCCGTAATCGACATAATTCCCCCCTCCGCCTGAATCATAAAATCATACCCTGGCCGCTCCCGATACGGCCCACTCTGCCCATAACCACTAATCGAACAATAGATCAAGCCTGGATACTGCTCCTTGATCTGCTCATAGCCTAATCCCATCTTCTCCATCGTCCCCACCTTAAAATTCTCAATCAACACATCAGCCTCGGCCAACAATCTATGCAATATCTCCCGCCCCGCCTCACTCTTTAAATTCAACGTCATACTCCGCTTATTCCGATTAACTGTCAAAAAATAAGCACTTTGCTCCCCTAACCAAGGTGGCCCCCACTGCCGTGTCCCATCACCAACCCCCGGTTGCTCCACTTTTATCACCTCCGCCCCATAATCAGCTAACATCATTGTACAATATGGCCCCGCCAAAACACGTGACAAATCAATCACCCGTATGCCTTCTAAGGCTAATTGTTTCATAAATCTACCTCCAAATGAATATCCGTTTAGATTTGAATCCTTTCTTTAAGTTGTTTAACTAAAAGATTCTTCACTTTTGATTTAACAACTTCTATGTATTAAACGGCGTATTTTCAAGATCAAATGTTGAAGATATTTAGTTTAATACACTTAACTAGGCTGTGTTGACATTTCTTCTGGTATATGCCGATTTTATACCAGAGGAAATGTCAATATAACCAGTTTAATACCCTTATTGTAACGAACTGCAAAAATTATTGCTATTTCCCGTCGCCTATGCTATCATCCACCCTAGACGATTGTATTTTCAATGGGCTCTTTTGTCGTGCAACTTATTACTATTAACTCAACTGGGCATTAGACATTATATCGGATCAACTATTTTATGGGCTTAAGCATCGAATTTTTCCTCAGACTTATTGGCGCCACTATCAGTGGGGTCAGTTTTGGCTTTCTTGGCGTTCGTTTAACTTCCGCATTCACCACGGACCAAGATACTGCCCTTTTCTATATCTTTATCTTTATCTTATTAGGTATTTTGGTTGGCTTAGTCCTAACCCCTTACCTCACCATTCGTCCGCTACAATATTTACGCCAACAAATTCTCGATATGCCGGCCGCTCGCCTACTCGCTATTTTGATTGGCTTATTTGTTGGTTTGCTAGCCACCGCCTTTATCACCCCCACCGTTATCACCCCTATCCGTTCCCTTCTCCCTCCCCCACTTAGTGAACTACTCCCCTTAGGCGTCGCCTTTACACTTTGCTATGCGGCGATTCTCATCTTCACTGTCCGTCAGCGAGATGTGCAAATGTTGCTCCAAAATGCGTGGCCGTCGTGGCAACAACGGTCGTTACGCCCCGCCCCCTCCAAACCCCCCACCTCCACCCCCACCAATAATCTCCCCGCCGCCACCGAACCCACCGAAGCTATCACCGATTCCAACCTCTCCCCCATCCTTCTCGACACCAGCGTCATCATCGATGGCCGTATCACCGATATCGCCGCCACCGGCTTCATCCGTAGCGAAGTCATCGTCCCCACCTTCATCCTCCTCGAACTGCAACATATCGCCGATAGCGCCGATGATATCCGTCGCAATCGTGGCCGTCGTGGCATGGAAGTGCTCACCAATCTCCAAGAAAACCCTCTCATCAATATCACTATCTCCGATATCGATGTCTCTGATGTCCGTGAAGCTGATACCAAACTAATCGCCCTCGCCCGTCACTTCCATGCCCCCATCATGACCAATGATTATAATCTCAATCGCATCGCTGACCTCCAAGGCGTCCTCGTTCTAAATATTAATGATTTAGCCAACTCGCTCAAAGCTGTCTATCTGCCTGGTGAAAACTTAAATGTTAAAGTTATCCAAGAAGGCAAAGAACATGGCCAAGGGGTCGGTTATCTCGAAGATGGTACCATGGTCGTCATCGAAGACGGTCGCAACCATTTGCGCGACAAAGTCGATGTCACTGTGACCAAAGTGTTACAAACAACCGCTGGACGCATGATTTTCGCTCGTATTGAAGATGATTAACAATTGCCCAACGAATCGAGTTTTATGATGGATACTGTTCAAGTCGATAAAACCCCGTCCCCTATCCGTAATGCGATCTGTTAACCTAATCGCTAATCCCTCTTTGTCTTATCCACATCAAACTATTTACAATCTATGAAAAGGATCTATCTACTATGAGTTTAAAACTATATAACGTTCTTTCGCGAACGAAAGAACCGTTTAAACCTGTGACGCCAGGCCGTATTAATATGTACGTTTGCGGTCCTACAGTCCAAGATTACCCTCATATTGGTCACGCTAAAACTTATATCGCCTTCGATGTCATCGCCCGCTTCCTACGCTACACGGGCTATGATGTCCTCTATGTCCAAAATTTAACCGATGTCGGCCATCTTCTCGATAGTGGCGAAGACCGTATTCTCAAAAAAGCACGGCAATCATCCGTTAAACCGATGCAAATCGTGGCTAAATATACTAAAATCTATTTTGATAATATGGATGCGCTCAATGTGCAACGGCCAGATATTAGCCCTATCGCCAGTGGCCATATCCCTGAGCAGATCGAAATGGTTCAAACCCTGATCGAAAAAGGACATGCCTATGAAGCCAACGGCTCTGTTTACTTCAGCGTCTCCTCTTTTGCCGAATATGGCAAATTGAGCGGCCGACGTCTCGAAGACCAAGAAGAAGGGGTCCGTGTCGCTGTTCTCGATGAAAAACGGCATCCAGCTGACTTTGCTCTCTGGAAAAAAGCGGAACCAGATCATCTGCTCCGCTGGAATAGCCCTTGGGGCGAAGGGTTTCCCGGCTGGCATGTCGAATGCTCGGCCATGGCCCGCAAATACCTCGGCGACACCTTTGACATTCATGGTGGTGGTATCGATAACATCTTCCCCCACAACGAATGTGAAATCGCCCAAAGCGAAGCCGCTACCGGCAAACCGTTCGCCAACTACTGGCTGCTCACCGGCTCTCTCACCCTCGATGGTGTCAAAATGAGCAAAAGCTTGGGCAATACCCTCACCATCAACGAAGCGTTAGAACGTTATCCCGCTGAAGCTATCCGCACCTTCGCTTTGTCCAGCCATTACAGCAATCCCATCGACTTCTCCGATGGCGCCATTGAGGCCGCCCATAAAGGTTGGCAACGGATCTGGGGCGCGGTCACTCTCACTCGCGAACGGCTCCGCTCTGCCCCCGCCGGCGACGCCTCGGCCACCATTATCGATACCCTCGCTAATTTCAAAGATGCATTCATCGAAAAAATGAATGACGATTTCAACGCCCCAGCGGCACTGGCCGTCCTCCAAGACCTCACCCGCCAAGTCAATACCTGGCTCAATGAAAGTCAAGACCATTCGACCGGTACGCTCGAAGCGATTAATAATCTCTATCAAGAACTGGGTGGCGATGTGCTCGGTATCGTGCCTGATACGATGCAACAAACGGCCTCGGCCGAGCGCGAAGATGGCCTCATTCGCCTCCTCATCGAACTCCGCGCCAACGCCCGCACCAATAAAGATTGGGCCACCTCAGATAAAATCCGTGACGAACTCGCCGAATTAGGTGTCGTCCTCGAAGATCGTCCCGAAGGCACGATCTGGAAAACGGCTTAGGTATCCTGATGGCACGTGAAACACTCTACCGACGAAATGCTGTACGTGAGGTCTTGCGTGCCGGCCGACGCCACATGCACCGCCTTTGGCTACAAAAGGGGCTAGATGAAGCTACTCTAGCCCCTTTTAAAGAGCTAGCCGACGCGCTCGGCGTCCCTGTTCAGTACGCCAATAAAGAAAAGCTCGCCCAACTCGCCCAAGATAAAGGTCATCAAGGGGTTGTCATCGAAGTCGGTGGCTACCCTTACGCCTCCATTGACGAAATGCTCGCTCTCGCTCGCTCCCGCCAAGAAAAACCGTTCCTCCTCCTCCTCGACCTCGTCCAAGGGACCCAAAACGTGGGTTCTCTCCTCCGTACCGCCGAAATCTGTGGTGTCCACGGCGTCATTATCCAAGACCGACGCGCTCCCGATATCAATGCCACTATCGTCAATTATAGCGTTGGTGCCGTCGAACATCTCCTCCTCGCCCAAGTAACCAATTTGCAAAAAACGATCCAACAATTGCAACAAGAAGAAATCTGGATCGCTGGCCTCGATATGACCCCCGACGCTCAACCCCTCGGCCACATCGACCTCGACCGCGCCCTCGCCCTCGTCGTCGGCCACGAAGGGGACGGCCTCCGTCGCCTCGTCCGCGAACGGTGTGACTTCATCGTCAAAATCCCCATGCGCGGCCAAGTCGATTCCCTCAATGCCGCCGCCGCCGGCGCCGTCATGCTCTACGCCGCTTGGCAAGCCCGCGGCTTCAATGGCGCTCGCTAACCTAAATTCGTCACCGACAACCAATCCTCGCCCGGTGGCTCCGCCACCAATCGCTGACAACTACTCTCCCCGCTTCCACACCAATCTCAGCCGACTCCGCACCGCACCATCTAACGACGTATACAAAATCGTCTGCCCGGCAACCACAACCAAATCAGCATGGCCTAAGCCAATATTTCCCGGTAAATCAACCAAAATAGGATTCGCCTCATACTTCTCCCACACCCCATCAATCTCCCCCGTCACACTCCGCGCTAGCCCCAACCCAAACTGCGTATCCCCCGGATCTCCCGGCCCCGGCCCCCGAATCCCTTCATATAACATATAATAACGCGCTTCCGCCCCCTCTCCCACTTTCTGCACCTCGGCCGCACTAATCGTCCTAAAATCAAAATACTCATTCGTCCCCACCCCCTTCTCCTCTAACGGCCCATAATTCCCCGCCCCCACAAACAACGGATGCGTCTCACACGCCCGAAAATCCCCGCCACTCTCCCCTTGCCACCGCCAATAGCAACCCATCCCCCCCGGATTTTGCCCCACCGCCATAAATATGTATTGCCGGCCAGCATCATCTAAATAAATTCCTGGCGGCCCCCCCGCCAAACATTCATAAAAATACGGCACGAACGGATGATTCCCAATCCGCTCCGCCTCCGGACAATCACGCCACCATAGTTGCCAAATAGTCGAATGCGCCACCCGTTCCGGCTTTGACCAATTCAATCCATCTAACGAATCACGTACCGTATCTCGGCCTAAATATTCATACACCAACAAAATCTGCTCCCCATCAAACATCACCCGCGGATACTGTTGCTGGGTCACATGATCCCGCTCCGCTTCACAAGGGCAAGCTTCACATGCAAATTGACAAACAGGGGGATTATCGTGCACAAACGTATACCCACCATCATAACTACGATAGATAACGGTGCACCCCGGAAATTCAACTGGGTCGCCACATTGATCGATTGCCCTCGCCGAACGATCACTGGCATGCAAATAAGACCACAACTCCCCGTTACTCATCACCACCGTGTCCGACTCCCCCATCGGCAAACCTGTTTCCACTACCTCCAATACAAACTCGGCCCCTCCCGCCCAAAAGTCCGCCAATGTCGGATACCCATATTGCCCCGGTGGCATCGGCGTGACCCAATACGGCGTTGGCGTGCTCAAGGGTGAGGCCACGGTTGGCGTTGGCGTCACAAAATTAGTCTGTATAACTTGAGGGGTGCTGGTACGGGGAACGGCCGTTGGATACAACCGCGTCGGCGGCGTCGGTACCGCCCCCCCCCGTCCACAACCAACCAACAAAAACCAACAACAAAAAATCCCCCACCTAACCACGCTACCCATTAACGACCATCATGCGTCGCATCACGCAACATCCGATCATGCTCACGACTAAACACATGGGCGTGTAAATTCGCAATCCATTGCTTCCCATCTTGCGTCACCCGCAAATAACGTAATGCATCTTGAATATGCGGCAATACCACATTGGCATAAAAATGGGCATATTTTTCGCGCATATCAACCGGATTTTGATAACCAATGTTCGCGTTTACCCCCGCCTCTTCTAACTCATAAAATAATGTCGGCATCTTACGTAAATAGCCTGGATCGCCTAACTGACCGATAAAATCAGCCGCTCGCGCCAAGCGCGCATACTCATCCGCCTTGCGCGATAACAACGACTCATCCGGCATCGGAAACCGCGTCATCTCTATATAATCCAAAATACGATCAACATCAATATTGGCTAATAAAGCACTGCCAAACCGTTCACGCACAAATAACTTACTCCGATCAACATGATATGGCGTCAGCGATGCATCCGTCGTCCCCCAATCCAATGTGACCGTATCATCACCTAAACCGGTCGCCAACACATTCCCCCGATCCACTTTACAAATACCACGCACATACCCAATATCATGATGAAGCAAGCCCAAAATAAAATGTAACCAATCTTCGGGTGAAACGCCCCCTTCACAAATATGCTTACCCCGTAAAATAGCTTGCCCCACCAATGTCACCATAATTGTATGCTCAACATTATGATATAATGCATCTGAGTTGGCGATATTCTCTAATGCCAATTGACCGGACCAAGCTATAATATTCCCATATTGCGGTTGTATCAAATTATATGTTTGTTGATATGCTCGCTTGAGCTCATCAACAAACGTTGTAATGACGATTTCTTGCAAATTAAGCATTGTCAGCCTTTCCTCAATGCGTGTCCACCTATTTTAATCTCACTATCAATCTGAATCATACCAGATGTTAGCCAACTCGCCCAAATTTTGCGCCACAAGGGTGATTTCCAATTGAAATCACCCTTAACAAAACCCGCTTAGTTACTAATCTTAGCCCAACTATCACGCAATGTGATCGTCCGGTTAAAAACCAATCCATCCTCACTGCTATCAGGGTCAACTGTAAAATAACCTTGGCGCATAAATTGATATTGTGTACCCGGCTCGGCCGTCGCCAACATCGGCTCAACCCGCGCCGTTATCACTTCCAATGAATCCGGGTTCAGATTACTGGTAAAATCTTCACCTTCAGCCGTATCCTCAGGACTCTCCACCGAGAATAGCACATCATATAAACGCACTTCGGCCGGAAGCGACTGCTCGGCCGAGACCCAATGAATCGTCCCCTTCACTTTCCGCTTATCCGGCGTCCGTCCCCCGCGCGATTCTGGATCGTACGTACAATGCAACGCGACCACTTCCCCAGCCTCATCTTTAATCACCTCTTGGCATGTCACATAATACGCCTGCAACAACCGGACTTCACGCCCCGGCGCCAACCGATAATATTTCGGCACCGGCTCTTCCATAAAATCTTCACGTTCAATATAAATCTCACGGCTAAAGGGCACTTGACGTGATTCCGTCCGGCTCTTATCCTGCATGTACAACGGCACATCAAACATCTCAACCTCATCTTCCGGATAATTCGTAATAATCACCTTCAAGGGATCCAATACCGCCATCGCCCGTGGCGCAATCTGATTCAAATCATCCCGCACCGCATGTTCCAACATCGCCAACTCAACCGTGCTGTTGCTTTTCGCTACCCCTATCATGTCACAAAAGTTCCGAATCGACGCCGGCGTATACCCACGACGTCGCATCCCCGATAAGGTCGGCATCCGTGGATCATCCCAACCATTGACGTAATTGCCCTCTACCAACTTCAACAATTTACGCTTACTCATTAACGTATACGTCAAATTCAACCGCGCAAACTCAATCTGTTGCGGATAATGAGGCACATCTAACGTCTCTAAAATCCAATCATACAGAGCCCGATTATTCTCAAACTCCAAAGTGCAAATCGAATGGGTAATCCCCTCAATCGAGTCAGAAATGCAATGAGCAAAATCATACATCGGGTAAATCTTCCACTCCGTCCCCGTTTGATGATGATCGGCATCATCAATAATCCGATACAACACCGGATCCCGCATCACAATGTTTGGGGAGCTCATATCAATCTTGGCTCGCAACACCCGCGCCCCCGTCGGGAACTCGCCCGCCCGCATCCGCTCAAACAGATCTAAATTCTCTTCCACAGACCGGTCCCGATAAGGGCTGTTTTTACCCGGCTCAGTCAACGTCCCCCGATATTCCCGCATCTCTTCTTGGGTCAAATCACACACAAATGCATGCCCTGTCTTAATCAACTGCACCGCATATTGATACAACTGCTCAAAATAATCAGAAGCATAAAACAAACGGTCATCCCAATCAAAGCCAAGCCAACGCACATCTGCCTGAATCGACTCCACATATTCCACATCTTCTTTGCTCGGATTGGTATCATCAAACCGAAGATTGGTTAAACCGTTATAATCTTGGGCCAAGCCAAAGTTTAAACAGATCGATTTGGCATGCCCAATATGTAAATAACCGTTCGGTTCTGGCGGAAAACGTGTATGCACTCGGCCATCATGCTTGCCACTCTCATTATCCGCATCAACAATGTTGCGAATAAAATTAGACGGGGTTGTTGTTTCGTCGCTCATTTAAAACCTCTTCTCTTAATCTTCTAAATCAGACCGTTTTACTATACCATGCAAACAAAGCACATAGGCTGCACGTTACGCATATAACCTATCATTTTACAGCAAAACGAATTATTTTCACGCTTACATATAAAAACAAAGCAGTTAAGTTAATTTCCAAAAGATTTTATCACTTTTCTTACCAATCACCTCTGCTAGACGATTATATTTGTGCAAAAACTATCTGGAAATTTACTTACTTACTATTCTAACAGTAAATCAACCAAAACATAAGGCGCTTCATCAACCAATTCTTCCCCCTCTTCCGTATTGACCAAAATAACAAGGCCCACTTCTAAATCAGGGATAAACGCCAATACCGACATAAAGTTATCATAGGCACCACCATGCGTAATCACCGTCACCCCTTCATATTCAATCACTTCCCACCCCAAAGCATACGTCCCTTCCCCAATTTCCGTATTTGGTTCCCACATCTCTTGGGCCACTTCAGCATCTACAATTTGGGTCCCATTAGGTGCCGTCCCTTGATTTAATTGTGTCAAAATGTATAACGCCATCTCATTAGCACTCGATTTCAAATTCCCCGATGGGGTCAACGGATCACCATCAAAATCATACGAATCAGCCACCACCATACTATCTCCATCTAGCACATGAGATACGGCATGATTGGCGTCAGCACGAGCCGTACTCACACTCGGCGTCGTCCGTTCCATCCCAATCGGATCCAAAACCCGCGCCCGCAACAAATTGTTATACGCATCGACCATATCCCCATTCGCCCCACCATTCGCCATCACCGCTGTATAACCAACCAACGCAGAGGACAAATTACTGTAACTAAATTCCTCATCTGGCGCCCCTATCGGCTCTAACTCAGCTATATACGTCACCACATCCGCCCCCGACCCATTCTCTAAATCAAACCCCCCTTCATCATCCTCGTCAATCCCACCACTCATCCCCAACAAATGACGCACCGTCACCGACTCCGTATTATCACCAAATGAAAAGGCCGGATAAACCTCAACCACCGGCGTATCCCATTCCAACACACCATCACTGACCAAGGAACCAATCAACATCGCCGTCATCGACTTTTGCGTCGAGCCAATATGAAATAGCGTATCCGCATCAACCGGCTCATCCGTATCTAAACTACGTACCCCAAACCCATCAGACACTGCCACTTCCCCTTGATACACAATCGCATAAGAAACACCGGGAATCTGATTTTCATCCATCTGCTCTTCAATATACGCCTGCATCCCATCCGCTAACATTGCCACATCAGCTGATTGATGCGTCCCTTCCCCCATCTCCCCTTCATCTTCTGCCATCTCTTCTTCGTCATCAGCTGACTCATTACCACTATTGACTACCGTCTCCTCCCCTTCAGCATCTTCCTCATCAAACTCAGCCTCTTCATCCACTAAGCCAGCATCAAACGCCTCCCCTTCCTCATCATCAAACTCTTCACCACCACAAGCGACGATAGTAACTGACAAAATCAAGATGAATAATAACCGCACCCAAACTTGTTTATTAATACCCAATAATTTCATAATTTATTCCTTTTATTTTGTCCACAAAGAGACAGTTTGTACCTGAAAATGTTGAGGCTGCATATCTAATGGTTGTACTTCACGTAAAGAGTACCCTTGTTTAGTTAATTGACCCGCATCACGGGCAAAGGTGGCCACATCACTGCTCACATACACAAATCGCCTTGGTCGCCATGTTTGTAATTGACGAATAACCGCTTTGTCTAAACCGCCGAGTGGGGCATCCGCCACCACCACATCCGGATTCATCTCTAACGAAGGGATAGCTGTCGCCACTGGACTGGCATACAATGACACATTATCCCAATCATGTAAATTGATAACCGCATCATTAATCGCATCTTCATTGTACTCCACACCAATAATCTCACCTGCGTTAGGTGCCAAGAAAGCAGTTAACATCCCCATCCCACTATATAGCTCTAAAACGCGTTCTTCCCCCGTTAACTGGGCATAAGCTTGCACCGTTTCAATTAAATGGGGAATAACGCCGGGATTTGGGTGGCAGAAAACACCACCTGATATCCGAAAATCATGTCCATTTATCGTTTGCACAAAATAGTTATCACCAACTAAGTTTGCCGCCGTGCCATCCGGCAAAACGATAGTCACCGATATCGGGAAATCGGTTAGTAGGGAGGGGGGTTCTACCCCTTCTACCTCTAAAGCGGCCAATAAGGCCCCATCACTACCTCGGCGCAACGTCAATTTCCGCAACTCCGGCAAATCAAAATCGATATCTTCAAATAGCTCTTGTAATCCGGGGTCGATAATGTGGCATTTGTTAATCGGCATCACCTGCTTTTGCGTGGGTGACCATAGACCTAAACGGCCGTTCTCCGCCCGATTCAAACTCAACTCCATCTGATACCCATACTGCTCCGGACTTGGTATCACCGCTAACACCTTCGCCTGCTTAATCCGCCCAATCCGATTCAGCTGATCAATCACCACTTTCCGCTTCCAAGCCAACTGGGTATCATACGCCATATGCTGAAAATGACAGCCGCCACACTCACCAAAATGTTCACAGGTGGGCTTCACCCGCTCGGCCGAGCGCTTCTCAACCCCAATCAACTCCCCATGAAAAAATTTCCGCTTAGAATCTGGTACCCGTACCCGCACCCGTTCCCCTGGAATCCCATACGGCACAAATACAACCTGACCCTTCTTATCACGCCCTAACGCATTCCCACCATGGGCCATCGCTGTCAATTCTATCGTTAAATCACTCATAAATTATCTTATCCTAAACGACCCATCGCCATTAATACCGTGAAACACATAATATACCAATGAATTAACCACGGATAAACAAATGACTGTGTTCGCCATGCTAAAAAACCAAATGCCGCTCCCCCAAAAATTGTCGAAAACGTCTCAATCTCCGGCTTCCCTAAATGCATGTAAGCAAAGGGAATCGCCTGAATAAAAATAGCCGGTCCTGGCCCCATAATCCGTGCCAATGTGAATAACATAAATCCACGCCACACAAACTCCCATGCAAACAAATCAACCCCAGCTAACCATAACAAGCGCCCCACATTTTCCGGCGCGCGGGGAAGATAATACCCTTGCATACTCGGCCACCGTGCCACCACCCACAAAATCAAACTCATTCCCACCATCGCCCCCACCGTCCATAACAATCCTTCCCGCCAATTCCCCCACTGCCAACCATAAGCGCTCGCCGGCTCCCGCCACCATAACAAAATCACCCCCATCGGAATGATAAAGTAAAACAACAAACGATCATACGCTTTTTCCGGCGTCACCCGATGCCCATACCAATCAACCATCGTTAACGTCGTTATCAAAACCACCACAACCGCCAATCGCGTATCAAATGTAATACCACCAATTGTAAATGTCTCTTTCATAACAACCTATTATAACAAACCTAATCAAAACTGCCCCCTAATTTGCCCCAACAAAAAAGCCCCGCTCTGGAGCGGGGCTCTTTCATCTTTAACTCACTGATAATTATTGGCCTTCCGCACCACCCAATTCCACCATATTACGTAGTAACCGTTCCATAGCCATCGAATGACTACAGACACTACGTGATTGGAAGAAGGTGCAATCACATGACCATTCACCCTCTTTGTACTCAACAACATGGCTATTGTTATCCCCTTCCATGCGCACCCGCAAACTTTCGAACTCAATGCGTTCACGCTCTTCGGCATACATCTTCGCTTTTTCAATCTTGCTAATCATTGCATAATCCATTGTAGAACTCCTCTCTGCTTAATTGTCCTGAGGGACATAGATCAAAAAAAAACGCACGCGGTTAATGGCGTGCGTTGCTGTAATCAGATATTACTTTTGATGATGTTGATTCACATAATTTCATGTTTATAGTATAAGGATGTTTCATAAGTTGTCAATAACTCTTTTATTTTTTCTAATTTAATCAGCTAATAGCCAGCCCATAAATCCAGTTAACAACTAAGCTTGTGGTATCGCAAAATGGAACGCTGTCCCTTTGCCTAACTCACTATCAAACCAAATTTTGCCACCTTGGACTTCTACAATCCCTTTGGTAATCGATAAGCCTAACCCCGTGCCCTTCGCTTGACGAATATCAGGATTGTCTGATCGGAAGAATTTAGTAAATAATCGGGCTTGGTCTTCTTCAGAAATACCGTAACCATGATCTTGTACCGTACAAATAACCACGGGTACCAACCCATCTTGCCCTTCAATCTCAATCTCATCCGCACGGAAAGTGACATTCACCCATGTATCTGTTGGTGAATATTTACACGCATTACTCAACAAGTTAGTCAAGACTTGCATCAATCTTTGCGGATCAGCCATAATCAATGGTAACTCTGTCGGCATATCTAGCTCAACCCGAATATTCTTATCTTCACAAATCCGTTGTGTCGTTTGTAATGTTTCGCTCACAATATTGGGCACCGACGTCTCTTGTACTTTAACACTTAACTGCCCTGTCTCAATTCGTGACAAATCAGTTAAATCTAACACCAGTCGATTCATATGACGCACATTAGCTAATGACGTTTCTAAGAATTTCTTCTGTTGGGGACTCACTTCCCCCGCCATCCCCGATAAGATCAAATCGATATAACCACGTATCGAGGTCATCGGTGTTTTCAACTCATGTGACACCATCGATACAAACTCAGATTTGGCTAAATTAGCCGCTTTCACTTGTTCATAAAGCAAGGCGTTGGTGATCGCCACGGCCGCGTGCGTAATCGCCCGCATCAATGTCGTCACTAATTCATCATTAAACGCATTCGCTTTGTTGCTATCAACCACCACCAAACCTAAAATCTCTTGATTATTAACCATCGGCACAATTAATTGTGACCGTGTATAAGGAGATACGGGTAAATAATTCTCCACCTGCATCACATCTTTACACACAAAAATCTCTCGGCTCTCAACAACTTCCCCTAAAATCGTCGTCTCCAAAGCTGATTCATTAAATTGGCGACGGTCAAAACTGCCATCATACCCCCGCATCGCCCGAATCAAACTACCATCATACTCCTCTAACAATAAAATCATCCCCGCATCCGCATTACATACCCGCAATGTCCAATTCAATGTCAAATCAAGCACTTCCGTCAAATTCAATGTCATGCTCAATTCACGATCAAGTTGTTGTAATAACGAAAGCTCCGATACCCGCTTCTGCAACTCCGTGTCCGTCTGCTCTAACAACCGCGCATTTTCCATAGCCACCACCGCTTGACCCGCAAACGCAGCCAACAACAACTGATCTTGCTGGCTAAATGGGGCCAAATCACGTTTATTCACAACTTGCAACACCCCCACAACCTGATGTTGACGCACCAAAGGCACCGCTAAAACAGAATGGGTCACAAAATCAGTCGCCCCCGTGTTCAAACGGGAGAACCAACGCTCATCTTGCATCACATCATTAACAATCACCGCTTTCCCCGACTGAGCCACCGAACCAGCTAACCCCGCCCCTGTTGGTAACCGTCGCCCAATTAACTCATCACTCACCGGGCCACGCACAACTTTAAACTCTAACTCATTTGTATCATCATGCATCAACAAGAAACTGCCCGCTTCCACTTCCAACATCTCAATCGCTTTATCTAAAATCAAATCCAACAATGTGCTGGGATCTAAAATAGTATTAATTGAACGGGTTACTTGATTTAATGTCTCTAATTGACGTGCCCGACTTTTTAACTGCTGACTTGATAACCATCGTTCTAACGCCGTCGCCACACGGTCCCCATAAACTTGGAACAACTGCACTTGGCGATCTTGGAATGATTGCTGTTTATCTCGCCGATAAGTGTGCATCACCCCCAACGTTTGCGTACCCGCATTAAGCGGCACCGCCACCCACGGCCGCCCCTCCTCATCCGTCGACACCATCGACTGCCCCGTCTTTATCACATCCATCACCCGACTATCCGTCACCGCTACCAATAATCCCTCTTGCGCCTCAATCCGCTCATCCCCTTCTAAATGAAACGCGGGATAAATGCGATTACTAAACGGATCGCGTAAATGAATAAAGAAATCCTCAATATCTAACAATCGCTGGACATTAAAATGCACCAACTCTAATAAATCATCTATATGAACAGTGAAATTAAGCGCCTGCGAGAATTGGCTCAACATATCCACTTCATTCAACCGTGACTCTAAACGCTTAATCACATTCGCCCGCTCTAAACTTAGCCGCGACTGCTCGGCTACATCTATTAAGTAACTTGTTTCCCCCGTACTAAAATCACGTCCATCAGTCCGTGGTGCCACACTAATCCAACCTAATAACTGATCATCCCCAGTCATGGGCACAATCAAAGCTGAACCTAACGCTTTAATCTCATCTTTATACCGCTCTAAGCCTGGTTGCACCTCCCCTTCTGGTGTTAACAATAATAAGGCGCCAAGCTCTTGCGACAAATAAGAGACGAAAGGCGTATCAGTCGGCAAAGCCTCTTTTTTATCTTGACCATACGCCAAAAAATGTTGATTCTGCACGTCTAATAAATAAACGGTCGCCTCACTATGCGGAATCCCTTGCCGCACATAACGATTCATCGTCTTTTGAATCTCGTCAATCGTCTCCGCTTCACTCAACTCACGGCTATATGTCCGTAATAAGCTGTTGAACTCAACCGGCCGCCGGAAAAAGTATCGATCGACCGCTTCTTGTAACTGCCCCCGTAACGGGTCAAAAGCAACCGTGATAAAAACGATAAATGCCGCCAACAAAATGGGATTGGTTGTCGCCGACCCTAACCCCACCACAGTACTAATTCCGGCCACCACAATCACAAAAATAATTAATGAGGTCGCCGTTAATAGCGCATACGTAATACTATGGCGCAATACCATATCCACATCAAGCAACCGATATCGAATAATCACATATCCAATCGTAAAGGGGTAAATAATCATCGGTGCCAATAACCAGTAGGTAAAGCTCCATGATGTCAAATACCATAACCCAATCGGCAAAAAGCCAATTAAGCCTGCTGCTAAAATGATGCGTGTCTGTTGTTGTATTAAAGATGATGTTGTTCGCCAACTACGGTAGCCGAAGATGGCAAAGGCACCAGCATGCATAATGCCGGTTAAGCCAAAGCTTAGTTGCCACCACAAACTATATCCCCATGGATTGTCTGGTTGAATCAAAAAGAATTGCTCTCCAGCCGCAATTACAATAGCCGGCACAAAAATAGCCCACCGTAACCATGGGTTCTGTTTAACAATGTCCAACTTTTTGGGGAAGACCAACGCCAGCGCCAAATTGAGTGTCCCCACCATCGTCCGGTTAAACATATACCAACGTAGGAAACGTTGTGTCGTAAAGGTTTCAAAAGTTCCCCCAATGAACCAAGCCAAGGCAACGGCAAACAACGCCAATAATTGCGCCGACTCTCGGCCCGGCCGCATCCGAAACGTCCACAACCCAATCCCCATCGACAAAAAGCCTAAAATATAACTAAACCAAAATAACGCTAACCGATCACGTTGCGCCACCGACCGCAATACCACTTGTACATCACGGGTCACATCGCTATCCGGCTGTATTAGCGTCACTGTGACCACATCATCAACTTCATAACGATCAATCAACGCTTCATACTGAGCCAAACTATCGATCTCGCTCCCATCAATAGCTTCTATATGATCGGGATAAGCAATACCTGTCTCTGGCGCTTCTGATGACCAAGACACATCCCCATTAGAATTCACAACCAAATTGGGGTCGATGTAAAAATCGGGAAACGGCCGTTCACTCCAATCAAAAACCAAAAACGGCAACACCAAATAACACAAGCTACTAACTAGTAGTAACCCGCCAACAATACCTATTCGGAGCTGCCGCAACTGTTGATTATTCATAATTTGATTCAATGATTGATACTCTGCTTAATAACCTTCACTATATTATAAGAATATCGGCAAAGCATTTATACGTTTGTTTTATAACAGTATCGCTATCTAACAAACTATCTCTCCCCTCTATTGTACTGATCTTTTGCTCACTTACCAAACAACATAACATAAAATCGTCACATTGCTCATTTTTCACCCTCTGTTCACTCCGATATTCTTGTTTTTATGACATTTATCAGTCATACAACCGCACTCTGTCACTACTCCCCTACCCCTAACACCTCTACAATAAATGATGTTGGGTACCGGCCTCTTCAATCAATCGCCAAGCCTGCCCGAAGCATTAAACGGCTCATTTTCAAGATGCCTTGTCGAAAATTAATGCCCTATTACTATATTTTATCACGCCCTCTACAATTAAGGAGTGCTCTATGCCTGTACAACCTACTTCTCAACAACTTGTGATCGATGGCAATGAAGCGGCCGCCCGCGTCGCCCACAAAGTTAACGAAATGATCGCTATCTATCCCATCACCCCCTCCTCCCCGATGGGAGAGTGGGCTGACCAATGGTCAGCCACGGGACAAACCAATATCTGGGGAACCATCCCCCATGTCGTCGAAATGCAAGCCGAAGGCGGCGCCGCCGGCGCCGTCCACGGCGCCCTCCAAACCGGCGCCCTCACCACCACCTTCACCGCCTCCCAAGGGCTCCTCCTGATGATTCCCAATATGTATAAAATTGCTGGCGAACTCACCAGCACCGTCTTCCATATCGCTGCCCGCTCCCTCGCCGCCCAAGCGTTATCTATCTTTGGTGACCATTCCGATGTCATGGCCGCCCGCCAAACTGGTTTCGCCCTCCTCGCCGCTAACTCCGTTCAAGAGGTCTCCGATTTCGCCCTCATCACCTCGGCCGCCACCCTCGCCACCCGCATCCCCTTCCTCCACTTCTTCGATGGCTTCCGTACCTCTCACGAAATTAATAAAATCACCGGCCTCTCCCCCGCTACCCTCCGCGCCATGATCGACGATAACCTCGTCCACGCCCACCGCGCCCGCGGCCTCACCCCCGATAAACCTGTCCTCCGTGGCACCGCCCAAAATCCCGATGTCTACTTCCAAGCCCGTGAAAGCGTTAACCCCTTCTACGAAGCCGCCCCCCAAATCGTCCAAAATATGATGGATAAATTCGCCTCCCTCACCGGCCGCCAATACCATCTCTTCGACTATGTCGGTGTCCCCGATGCCGAAGCGGTCATCGTCCTCATGGGCTCCGGTGCCGAAACCGCCACCGCCACTGTCAACTACCTCAATAACCATGGCCACAAAGTCGGCCTCATCAAAGTCCGTCTCTACCGCCCCTTCGCCGCCAACGCCTTTATCCACGCTCTCCCCCCCACCACCCGCCGCATCGCCGTCCTCGACCGCACCAAAGAACCGGGCAGTGCTGGCGAACCTCTCTACCAAGATGTCATCACCGCCCTCACCGAAGCAATGATGAGCCCCAAACCCCCATTCGACCAAATCCCTCACACTATCGGCGGCCGCTACGGCCTCTCCTCCAAAGAGTTTACCCCAGCCATGGTCAAAGCTATCTTCACCGAACTCACCCAACCACAACCCAAAAACCATTTCACCATCGGTATCCATGACGATGTCACCTACACCAGCCTAAAATGGGACCCGTCTTTCAATATAGAAGAGGATGATGTCGTCCGCGCGGTCTTCTATGGTCTCGGTTCCGATGGGACTGTTGGGGCCAACAAAAACTCAATTAAGATTATTGGCGAAGATACCGATAACTATGCCCAAGGCTATTTCGTCTACGATAGCAAAAAATCGGGCGCGGTCACCGTCTCCCACCTCCGTTTTGGCCCACGGCCTATTCACAACACTTACCTCATCCAAGATGCTAGCTTCGTCGCCTGCCACCAATTTAACTTCCTCGAAAAATTCCCCGTTCTCGATCTCGCCCAACCGGGTGCCACCTTCCTTCTCAACGCCCCCTACCCTCGCGACGAGGTCTGGGACCAACTACCACGCCCCATTCAACAAACAATCATCACTAAACAGTTGCGTCTCTTCGTCATCGATGCTTATGATATCGCCAAAGAAACCGGCATGGGCCGCCGCATCAATACCATCATGCAAACCTGCTTTTTCGCTATCAGTGGGGTCCTCCCTCAAGATGAAGCGATCGCCGCCATCAAAAACGCGATTCGCAAAACCTATAGCAAACGGGGCGAACTGATCGTTCAACGCAACTTCGACGCGGTCGATACCACCCTCGCCAATCTCCATGAAATCGAACGGCCAACCGCTGTCACTAGTCAAATCACCCTCCCCCCAGTCGTCCCCCCGCAAGCCCCACCTTTTGTCCAAAATGTCACTGCTACCATCATCCGCGGCCAAGGGGATACCCTCCCCGTCAGCGCCATGCCCGTCGATGGCACCTATCCCACCGGCACCACCCAATGGGAAAAACGGAATATCGCCGTTGACATCCCTGTCTGGGACCCCGATATCTGTATCCAATGTGGTAAATGTGTCTTCGTCTGCCCTCACGCTGTCATTCGCCAAAAATTATATGACCCCCAACAGCTAACCGACGCGCCGGCAACGTTTAAATCCGCTCCTGCTCGTTTCAAAGAGTTTGGTGATCTCCACTTCACCCTCCAAGTCGCCCCTGAAGATTGCACCGGTTGTACTTTATGTGTCGATGTCTGTCCGGTTAAAAACAAACAACAACCAAAATTGAAAGCGCTCAATATGGCCCCGCAAATCCCGCTCCGTGAGCCGGAACGTGATAATTGGGAGTTCTTCCAAACCCTGCCCAATGTTGATCGGACCACCATTCCTCTCAATCAAGTCAAATATTCCCAACTGCTTGACCCTCTCTTTGAATTCTCTGGCGCTTGCGCCGGTTGTGGCGAAACCCCTTATCTCAAACTGCTCACCCAACTATTTGGTGATCGTGCCGTTATCGCCAACGCCACCGGCTGTTCTTCCATTTATGGTGGCAACTTGCCCACCACCCCTTGGTCACAAAATAAGGATGGCCGCGGCCCCGCTTGGTCCAACTCCCTCTTCGAAGACAATGCCGAATTTGGTTTTGGGATGCGGGTCGCCCTCGACCAACGGGTCGCCGCCGCTACCCACATCCTGCAAACATACCAAGAACAAATCGGCCCCGAACTCACCACCGCGCTACTGTCCGCCGACCAATCTGATGAGGCCGGTATCAACCAACAACGACAACGAGTCGCCCAACTAAAAACTCGGCTCCAATCCATCCTCCAAACCCCCGATGATGCTGACCAAAAGGCCGCTTTAGCCAACTTACTCAGCATGGCCGATGTCCTCGTCAAGAAAACTGTCTGGATTGTGGGTGGTGATGGCTGGGCTTACGATATCGGTTATGGCGGCCTTGACCATGTGCTCGCCTCTGGCCGTAATGTCAATGTCTTGGTCATGGATACGGAAGTCTACTCCAATACAGGTGGCCAAATGTCCAAAGCGACGCCGCGCGCGGCCGTCGCCAAGTTCGCCGCCGCCGGTAAACCCTCGGCCAAAAAAGACCTCGGCCTCCTCGCCATGAGCTACGGCAATATCTACGTCGCCCGCGTCGCTATGGGCAGTAGCGATAAACAAACCTTACAGGCATTCCTTGAGGCCGAGGCGTATGACGGCCCCTCCCTCATCATCGCCTACACCCACTGCATTGCCCACGGCTACGACCTCCAATTTGGCCTCCAACAACAAAAAGCGGCCGTCGACTGTGGCCATTGGCCCCTCTACCGCTTCCACCCCGACCGCACCCATGACGGCCAAAATCCATTCCAACTCGATTCGCGTCCACCCAAAATCTCCTTCAAAGAGTACGCTTATCGTGAAGGTCGCTACCGTATCCTCAGTCAAAGCCATCCGGAACGCGCCGCTGAACTCCTCGAACTCGCTCAAGCCGATGTCGACGAGCGTTGGGAACGGCACGCCGCTATGGCCAATAAATCTTAATCCCTAACCACACTCACTCGAAATCTTCCCGGAAGGTCAGCACAAACATCCCCCTTTTCATAAACCTTCCGGGAAGATCATTTCGACATACTATGAATCATTCCCGTTTGCGACGGGCTACTCAGGAGTAATTACGATGGATTTATCCACTAGCTATCTCAATATCCCTCTCAAAAACCCACTGGTCCCTTCATCTTCCCCCCTCATGCGTGACCTTGGCAACTTACGTCATATGGAAGATGCTGGCGCGGCTGCCGTTATCCTCCACTCGCTCTTCGAAGAAGAGATCCTCCAAGAAGAAAAAACGCTTGATGCTTATCTCAATCAAGGGGCCGAGAGCTTTGCCGAAGCACTATCCTACTTGCCCGAAGCCCCCCAATACCATAGCACTCCCCACAGCTATCTCAATTATATCGAAGAGGCCAAAGCTGCCCTCGATATCCCCGTCATCGCCAGCCTCAATGGGGCCAGTCTAGGTGGCTGGGTCAATTACGCCCGCCTCATCGAAGAGGCTGGTGCCGATGCCCTTGAACTTAATATCTACTATCTCCCCACTGACCCTAACCTCAGCAGTTTATCTGTCGAACTCATCTATCTCGATATTTTGCGCCAAGTCAAAGAGACGGTCAATATCCCCGTTGTTATGAAATTGAGCCCTTATTTTAGTAATATGGCCCGCATGGCTACCCAATTAGATGAAGCCGGTGCCGATGGGTTAGCCCTCTTCAACCGCTTCTATCAACCTGACTTCGACTTAGAAAATTTAGAGGTCTGGCCCAACTTACGCTTGAGCCAATCGAGTGAACAGCGGCTTCCATTGCGCTGGATCGCTCTGCTTTATGGTCAGCTTCAGGCTGATTTGGCCTTGACCACCGGTGTCCATACGGCCGAGGAAGCGCTCAAGGGGGTCGCCGCCGGCGCCGCCATCACTATGACCACCTCCGCCTTGCTCCAGAACGGTATCGACTACATCACCGAACTCTTACTAGAGATGACTTATTGGCTTAACGAACATGATTACACCTCCTTACAACAGTTACGGGGCTCATTAAGTCAACAAAATTGCGCCGAGCCCGATATGTTGACCCGTGCCAACTATGTTCGTGTCCTCAACTCCTACACCACCTGACATTTATCATGTGGAGAGGTGACCTTTCGCACTAGGGATGAACGGCCGTTTTTGCTATCCTATTCCCATACCCTAAGCCAACCAACACTCTTGGTCAGCTTATCTCTTTTTTACCGCTTGGGCTGTGCCCATTAACCATTACTGGAGGCTCTCAAATGACCGCACATAAACAATGGATCAATATCGGCACGAAATGGTGCAACCTTATTCAAGCCCAAGCCGTTATGGAAGAATGTCGTATCTATCCCGCTGACATCATCTCCGACAGCGAAGGGTACCAAGTCGTCGCCCGCCGTTGTAATCTTGCCATCGACTGCAACCTCGCCGACGTTCCCTGCGAACACGCTTTCACCAATCCCAGCGTCGACCAGTTCGCCTTCCCCGATTAAACCCAGAGGTAGTTCGATTTGATAAATCGAACTACCTCCACTCTGCCAGTTTCCCCCTCCAATATTGATAAAAACGTGACTGATTTTGCTAAAAAGCGTCAAAAATGCTAATATGATCATTACATAATAGCCACACCAAACCTTTTTATCAAACCCAAACATCATTACAGTATCCCACTAAAGTCACTCACTTATAATTGGAGGCTCTCTATGCGTCAAGATCGTATTATCTTTTTATTTACCCCTCTAATCATTCTATTCGTCACCTTATTTGCTTTCTCATCACTTATTTTTGCCCCCACCACCACCGCCACCACCTTCAACACAATCACCGTCGACAGTAATGCCGATATAATCGCCACCGATAACCGTTGTACCCTCCGCGAAGCGATTATCAATGCCAACTATGATAATCAATCTGGCTCTGTTGATTGTACTCCAGGCTCTGGCGCCGACACCATCCTCTTCGATGCCTCTCTCAATAATGCCACCATCACCCTAATAAACGGCCAAATCATCATCAGTGACACACTTTCCATTCAGGGCCTCGGCCAAGACACCTTCACCATCGACGGCAACTATCAAGACCGCATTTTCCGGATCATAGGCACTTCTACCAATACAATCGATGCCCTGCTCTACAATATGCGTCTTATCAACGGCTCCTATACAACCAACGACAGCGATGATCGTGGGGGGGCTGTTTATGCCACTTATACCAATCTCACCATTCGTGATGTCACTTTCAGAAACAATCACATCTTAAGCCCCTCTAGTGGCGCCAATGGGGGCGCCCTCGCCATGGCCATAAGCAGTGGCTATCTGATAAATGTTGACTTTTCTAACAATACGGCCACTGGCTATTTAAGCATCGCCTCCGGGAGCGGTGGCGCCGCTCATTTCCTCGGCAGTAATATCAATATGAATAATGTCACTTTCCACGATAATCAAGCCTATGGTGCTTATAGCGTTGCCAATGGGGGTGCTTTTGCCTCGCAATCAACCTCCGTTTACATTAACAATAGTCAATTCTATAACAATAGCAGTTCGGTTGAAGATGGCCTCGCTTATGGTGGTGCTATCGCTGATGTCTATAGCAGTAATATTCAGATCGAAAACAGCGCTATCTACAGCAATGTTGTCACCGGTGCCATTCCCAATAATATTAATTACATCGTTTCCAACTATGGGGCTGGTATCGGTATCCAGTTTGGGGACCTAACTATCACCAATACTACTGTCACCAGCAACACTGCCGCCACCGCTAGTTACTATTCCCCTTCTGGTGGTGGTATCTTTATCCGTGATGGTAATCTCCACATGAACCAAACCACTTTGCGTCATAATTCCGTCTTAAATCCAGACGATTTAACCAATTCTGGTGGCGCTGGTGGTGGTTTATATATTCTTCGTTCAAATACATATATGACCGATACGATGATTATTAGTAATACGGCCGAGTTTGGTGGCGGTGCCTACCTCACCATCAACAATGATGTCCTTAACCCTTGCGCCACTGGCGGCAACATCTTCCGTGGCGCCCATGTTGAAGATAACTACGCCAACCAACAAGGTGGCGGTATCTATACAATCAATGATGGGGTTTATAACTGTTATCATAAAATTCAAGAATCAACGATCAGTAATAACCATGCCAATGATGATGGTGGTGGTATCTATGCCCACAACAACGGCCTCTGGCTATTCTACAGTGATGTATTAAGCAATAGCTCTCATATGGGGGCTGGTGTCTATATTGGTGATTCTGGCATCGGCAATCCCATCGAATCCTACATCGATACAACTACTATCTCTTATAATGAAGGAACCCACTTTGGTAGTGGCGTTTACCATGATACCGATACAACCTTAGCCATTCGTTTGACTGAAATCAGCCATAACAGTACCAGTTGGCGCGGCGGTGGTATCGCCCATTTTAACGGCTACCTCACCATTCTCGGAACAGGTATCTACAACAATGAGGCCTCTTTCGGTGGTGGTATTTACTTTGATGGGACCAGCAATGGTGAACTAGCTATTAATCACACCAGTATCGCTCATAACACATCATCCTCGGCCGGCGCCGCCATCTACCAATGGAATGGTACCAACACCCAAATCGCCAATACCACCTTTAGCCATAATTTTGCCAGCAGTAGCACCCCCATCTATCTCCGTGATGGCGCCGCCACCCTCACCAATGTCACCATCGGCAATGACACCGCCAACAACTCCGCCATCAATATCAATCCTAGCCTTGGTGCCGTCATGACGATGACCAACTCCATCATCGACGCTGGCTTCACCACCGCCTGCCTCAATCCCATTAACAATCTTACCGGTATCAATATTATCAATGACAACTCCTGTTCAGTCCCAGCCATCCGCGCCGATGCCCAGCTGAGCGATCTACTCGTCAACGATACCACCTACTTCTTACTCAGCCGCATTCCCCAAACCGGTAGCCCCGCCCTCAATGCCGGTGACCCCGTCACCTGTGCCAATGCGCCTATCAGCAATCGTGACCAACGTAATTACAGCCGAACCAATGACAGCCAATGTGATTTAGGTGCCATCGAAAAGCAAACTTGCAACACCCCCGTCACCCCCAACCTCAACCTATTTGCTCAAGGAGATGACGCTTACTTAAGCTGGTCAACCCCCACTGGTTATTACGTCTATGAGATTTACCGCAGTATCACCGACCCTTATTTTACGCCCACCACTCCTTATGCCTACGGCTCAACTAGCTACACCGATGAGGGCGCTCTTAATCAATACGATACCGTCTACTATACCGTTTTAACCCGTAACGAATGTGGACAAACCTCTTCGGTGCAAAGCATGAAAGGTAGTTTCAACTACTCATTAACGATTGGTAATTAACAGGCAGGGTGTGGGAGGCGGCCTCGGCCGCCTCCCCTCCTGTAGCCAAAACGTAGCCCATTCACCTACCAAACAGCAAGCAAACAGCTTCCCCTACCCCTATACTAAATCATAACTTAATTCTTTTTTGATTACCCCCCTTTCATGGAGGCTATATGCGCTTGCTTCAATTCACTTTCTTGCTCTTTCTCTTTTTATTAACCGCCTGCCAAACGCCCCCACCTCCCCACCCTACATCCACTTTCCCACCCCCACCCACAACAAATGGCACCCCCGCAACCATCTTGCCCACCGTCACCCCCTTCCCCACCCTCACCACTTTTCCCACCCCACCACCGCAAACCAGTCTCGAAGCGACCCTCACCGAAATCTACCACCGCTACGATATCGATTACCGTGATGTTTGCGGCCCTAACACAACTGAATTAGACGCTCTTTATCAAGATATCATCTACATGTTGCAACTATTAATCACCCATCCCCAAGCCGCTGATTACTCATTATCTGAACGCGCCCAACTATTTAATGAGATCACTAATATCAACTTAACTTTATACCCATCCACCACGGGAGAGGCCACCTTAGCCACGTATGAAGAAGGGAATAATATTTTATGTGGTAGTATGACCCATACCTCTCATCGGAATCATTTTTTGCTGTTGGCAGCAGATGGCGAGCCTTATTACTTGGGTATCAATGGGCGTTTGCCGACGGTGTGGTGGGAAAACGGCCGTTTTCACATCCTCTCCTACCAAAAACTCAACGCAATCAGTGGCCCCAATCAATGGGAACTGTGGCAAGTCGGCCCCACAGCTACCGATGATTGGCAAACCCTACTTACCTTCGATCTACCCGCTAATGTCTACAATGGCTCCAGTAACCCACCAATCATTACTTATCAAGATGATTTTGAACAGATGACGGCCGAGCTCAACCTCTGGCATGAGGACGACCCTTGCCAATTCCCCCCCGACTTCCTCGCCCAATACGATCACGGCTATTGGGATGTCCGCAACCAATACCAACGTACTAATAACAGCTACCAATTAACCACCCAAACCGTCCTCACCATCCCCTTCAACACCACCGATGGCTCACCACTCCCTGAAAATTTCAATTGGCAGGATTATTGTACCGATTTTTCTACTGCCCCCGACCCCACAAACTAACCCCTAGCTTCAAAATCAATAATAACCACGGAATACCATGCAATATCAAATCAAAAATATCAATCGGCCGTGACAACTCACCCCCTATCAACATCTTTATCTTCTCCCACACATGCGGCTCCGGCACAAATGGTGCCAGCCCTAATGTCACGCACGCCAATAAAACAAGCCCCCACGGCAACTCATTAAGCCAATTCATGCCACATCTCCACTCAATTGCCTTTCAATATCAGCCAACGTAATCAATTGGCAGCCTACTTCATCCGCCTCTAACTGTAACGCTTCCGTAAAACCCATTCGCCCAAATAAAACATAATCCACTTGCCACCCCTCAGCCACTTGTGGCATCCGCTGACTCCGTTTCATCAAATCTGTCAACACCCGCCGCCCTATCAATGTCTTGCCCCACTTCGCTTCCCCAATTAACAAACGCTTCTCACGTGGTGCGACCGCCACCACATCCAATTGCACGCCCTGCCCCCGATAACGTCGCCAATAAGACCCAACCTGCTCCGGCACAAAATCTGATTCCCCAGCAATCGCTTTAGCCCACACCCAATCCCGGCATAACTCTTCAAATACATGCAATCCCATAAAAGCCCGTAACTCAACAACCATTTTTTGCACAACAACATCTTGGTAACCACGCTCAATCAGTCCAATATACGGCACAATAAAACGATAATAAAAGCGTAAAAAATGGTCGCTAACATAATAACGCCCTTGTTTGCTATTCTTTTTAGCCAAAACAGGCTCCCGTCGCTCCACCAACTCTAACTCTTGTAATAATTGTAAATATCGTCCCAATGTTGTTTCGGCCAACCCAGCCATTTTAGCAATCTCACCCCACTTATGATGCCCCGTAGCAATTGCTGATAAAACTGATTGATATGTTTGTGGCTCTTGTAACTGTTCATACAAGATCACCGCCGGATCTGATAACATCATCCCCCCCGCTACCAAACAACGTTCACGCAAAGCCGTTACAAAATCATCCGTGTCAATAAATAAATTCAAATAAGCAGGCACACCACCCGTCACTCCATAAATAGCAACCCGTTCATCAGCTCCATGTTGTGGCAACAAATCATAAACCGCACCATACCGCAACGGCCGTAATCTAATTTGGTGTGTCGCTCGGCCATACAATGGCGCTTGATACGAAAATACCTCCCGCGCCATCATCCCTAACAATGAGCCTGTCAAAATCAGCTTCATTTGAGGAATCTGTGCCAATTGATGATCCCAAACCTTTTGAAACACACTACTAATAGCCGGTTCATTGTTTAATAAATAGGTGAATTCATCTAAAATAATGAGATGCTTGGCCTCATCTCTCTTGACAACATGAGCTAAATGCGTCAAAGCATCTTCCCAACTACTGAATGTATACCCCTCATCAATCGGTGTCTGCCAATTCGGATCATAAGTCAGTACCGCCTGCGAAAAATCGCGCAGCTGATAAGCCTCATTATGCGTTGTTGCTACCCAGTAGAAAACCCGTTCACTCTCTTTGCTCTCCGCAAAGTAACTAACTAAACGCGTCTTGCCCACCCGCCGCCGTCCATACAAAATTAATAAGCCAGCTTCATTACTCTCAAAAAACCGATTTAATATCTTTAATTCCTGCTGTCGCCCTACAAATTTCATAATGACTCTCAATGTTCAATCTGATTGACTGACAAATCTTACTTAACATAAAAAATAGTGTTCCTTTTTTGAGATATACTTGTAATTGCTCAAAAAACAAGACCAAAAAAGGAAACACTATGACTAATAATAACATGC
>DATHYN010000404.1:0-9286 GCA_035459145.1 Anaerolineae bacterium
CCTGTTCAAGAGCGGCCATCAGGGGGTCGTGAGGGGATCTTGGGGCTATGTTGTGGGTGGGGATGGGGATGGCGCTTTTATCAGGGACGGTGGAAGCGTTGTTGTATGAGACATTACCTGAAGCAAAGCGTAAACAATTAATGCTCAAAGCGATGGGGCAAGTTGGTGCGGGGCAGATGCTTGGTTTGGTAGCCTATTCATTCATATGGAAGAGGATGAATGATATGGGTATTGAGCATTATTTGATAGTTATAATGGTATCTATGATGGCTATAGCTATTGCTTTTATTATCTCATTGACTTTAGTCGAGCCAACTAGCCAAACTAGCCAGAATGAAAAGCGGGCAGGGCAGATAGTGAGAGCCAGTATGGCCATGCTGGGTCGCAATGAAAAATTACAATGGTTCATGGTTGTGGCGGTGACGACGATGCCATTTATAACGATTTTGCATCATCTTTATCCACTTATCGATTTAAAACCCCCATTATATCAACCAAGCCATCAAGAGTTAGCGGTGCCCTTGCTATGGAGTGATACATTGATGTTATGGGCTGTTGTGGTAGCGGCTGGGATGCAACTATTTAGTTATCTGTTGATAGAAAAAGCAGGATTCAATGGGTTTCGCTGGGCGATTATGGGGCCAGGGATTATGTATATTTTGTTGGGTGTGGTGAGGCAAGCGACGGTTGCTTCCCTTATCTTTATTTTTCTCTATGGTTGGGCCCAAATTCGTAATCCGTTGTTGGCTGGTTATTTGAATGAGCAAATACCTAATGGGATACGAGCCACGATGTTATCATTGATTAGTATGCTGGCTAAACTTTATGTCATTCTTATGTGGATGGTGTGGCAATGGGGTGATATTCCCTTAGCGACGCTCTTTATTATGATAGGGGGGATGATTATCATAATGTCTGTATTGCTAGGTGTTCACAAGCGTTTTGGGGGTTAATATTCGGGAGGGGTAGCCGGTTTTTTGAGGAAGGGGAGGCCGCGGGCGAGGAGTTTTATCGCTTGCCAATGGATGCGGGCGGTAACGAGCCAAGGCATGAGGGGGTAGCGCCAAAGGACGCGGCGGAGGTTGGCGGGGGTTAATGGTTGGCGTTGGCCCCAGATGCGGGCTTCGAAGAACTTTTCCCCTTCGCGGAATTCGTCGATATGGACAGACATCTTATCGGCGACGGGGGTGAGGGTCATTTCGTAACGGGCATCCATGGGAATCATGGGGGAGACGTAAAAGATTTTATCGAAACCGAAGCGGTGTTTGGTGGGAGTTCCGGTTGACGTGGGGGGCAGGGCACAGTCTTGGTTGAGGAGATAGGGGTAGCGTTCGCCCATGGTGTTGTTGACTTCGGCGATCATCAGGGCGAGGGTGCCATCGGCGTGGTAGCAGTAGAAAAAGGAGACGGGGTTGAAGACGTAGCCGAAAATGCGGGGGTTGGTGAGCATGTAGATGTCGCCAGCGGGGGGTGTGACACCACGGCGGTGGAGGTAGGCGAAGAGGTTGTCTTTGATGGAGCGGTCGGATTGGTCCCAATGGTCACGGTCATAGATGGTAGCGAGGTTGGGGCGATTATAGCTAAAGAGGGGGAGATTGTGATGGAGGTGGGGGAGTTCATCGAGGCAGATGAGCATGGCGTAGATGGGGTAGGTGAAATGGTTGACGAGGGGGATGGAGCGGGCGTGGCGAACGTGACCGATAAGGAGAGATGATTTTAGGTCCATGTGACTCCGAGTTGGGCGGCGACGTCGACGCCAGATTTGAGACCATCTTCATGGAAGCCGTAGCCGAAGTAGGCGCCGCAATAGTAGGTGTGGCGTTGACCGTTGAGTTGCGATAGTTGTTGGCGGGCGGTTAAGCTGGCTAAGGAGTAGGCGGGGTGGGCGTAGGGGATGGTTTGAATGATTTTATCGGGCTGGACTGGTTGTTGGGGATTGATGGTGACGAGGTAGGGGGTGGGGGTGTCTAGGTTTTGGAGGGAGTTCATCCAGTAGGTGAGGGTGGCGGGGTCTTCGGGGCGTTGGCCGTTGACCATGGTGTAGTTCCAAGCGGCCCAGGCGGCACGGCGACGGGGCATGAAGCGAATATCGGTGTGGAGGACGGCGGTGTTGGGTTCGTAGGGGATTTGGCCGAGGATATTGGTTTCGGCGGGAGAGGGGTCGGCGAGGAGATTGAGGGCTTGGTCGCTATGGGTGGCGATGACAAGTTTGTCAAAGGTTTGGGTGGTGTCATCGGGGAGGGTGAGGGTGACGTTATCGGCGCCGCGGGTGACTTGTTTGATGGGGGTGTTGAGGTGGAGTTGGAGGTTGGTCGCGGCCAGTAGTTTTTGGACATAGATGTGACTGCCGCCGGTGACGGTACGCCATTGGACGGGGTGGGGATTGATGAGGACGCCGTGGTTGTGGTAGAAGTGGAGGAGGTATTGGAGGGGGAAGTTGCGGATAGCGGCTTGGGGGGCGGACCAGATGGCGCTGGCCATGGGGAGGAGGAAGTAGTTGACGAAGGCGGGGGAGTATTGTTTTTCGTCGAGGAATTGGCCGAGGGTGTAATCGGCGTAGGCGGGGGCGTCCATGACTTGGCGGCCATGGTTGTTGAGTTGGCGGTAGTCGAGGAACATGCGCCAAAAGGTAGGGGAGAAGAGGTTGCGGCGGCGGGCGAAGAAGCCGCCGAGGCCGTTATTGCCGTACTCGAAGTCGTGGTCGCGGTGGGAAAAGCTGAAGGTCATATTGCTGGGTTGGGTGGGGACGTTGAGTTCAGCGAAGAGGCGGATGAGGTGGGGGTAGGTGGCTTCGTTATAGACGATAAAGCCGGTATCGACGGGGCGGGTTTGGTCTCCTTCGGGGATGGTGATGGTGTTGACGTGGCCGCCGGGGTAGTCGTTGGCTTCGAACAGGGTGACTTGGTGTTGGCGTTGGAGCAGGTAAGCGGCGCCGAGGCCGGCGACGCCACTGCCGATGATGGCTATTTTCATGGCATTTGGGGTGGGTAGGAGTACCCATCATTGGTGAATAAGGGAGCTTCTTCTAGTTTTTGGTCGTAAATGAAGGCGCGGGTACGGGGTTGGTCGTTATTGAGGCCGTTGGTGAAGGCGAGTTGGTAGAGGCGGCCGCGGCCGTGGCGGAAGGCGTAGGCGACGGAATTAAGATAAAGGCGCCACATGCGGATAAAGCGTTGATCGTACATCGCTTCTATTTCGGCTTCGTGGGCATCGAAGCGGCGGTACCAGCAGTCGATTGTTTGGCTGTAATGGAGGCGTAAATCTTCGATATCGGTGGGGACGAGGTTGAAGCGGCCCATGCTATCGACGAGTTCGCCGAGGGAGGGGATGTAGCCACCGGGGAAGATATATTTTTCCATCCAAGGGTTGGTGGGAACGGGGATGGGGGCACCGATGGTGTGGAGTAGGCCGACGCCGTCGGGTTTGAGCATTTTTTTGACGGCTTGAAAGTAGGTGTCGATATATTTTTGGCCGATTTGTTCGGCCATCCCAATCGAGACGAAGCGGTCGTATTGTTCATCAATTTCGCGGTAATCTTTGAGTTTGACATGGACACGGCCGACCATACCCCGCTCTTTAATTTTGGCTTGGAGCCAATCATGTTGGGCTTGAGAGATGGTGTAGCCGGTGGCGATGACGTCGTGGTGCTCGGCCGCGTGGAAGAGCATAGCACCCCAGCCACAGCCGACATCGACTAAAGTTTGGCCGGGTTGGAGACGTAATTTGCGACAGATATGGTCATGTTTGTTCCATTGGGCTTGGTCGAGGGAATCATCGGGGTGGCGGAAGTAGGCGCAGGTGTAGGTCATTGATTTGTCGAGCCAGAGCTGGTAAAAGTCGTTGCCGAGGTCATAATGGTGATGGACATTATTTTTGACTTGTTCGACAGTGTTACGGGTGAGCAATGTACTGATGACGAAGCGTATTTTTTCGGCTAAGCTGAAATCGAGTTGGGTAAAAACGGGGGTTTCTTGCCAAGCGAGTAGGGCTTGTAAATCCCCTTCGACTTCGATATCGCCGGCCATAAAGGCTTCGCCGAAGCCGAGGTCGGCGTTGCGGAGGATCGATTTGAGCGCTTGGGGGGTGTGGATGCGTAAGATGAAGCGAGGGGGGCCGGCTCCATACTGTTTTGATTCGCCGCTCCAATCATGGATGACAAAAGGGATATCGGGTTGATGTTGGCTAATTTGGGCCAACATTTTGTGCATTGTTTGTCGCATATTATTTAAATAGAACCCCCTCAGGTAGTTGCCCTCCTTCTTGGCGCCATTCTTGGAGCGCTTGCTTGGTGGCATGATAGCCAACATCGATGACGCGATCGATGGCTTCGAATTCGAGCAGGCCGAAGGAGGAAACATCAGGGTTGATAAGAACATCGGCACGATGGATGATCGATTGGCCATGGTAGAGGAAGTTTACGGAGACGGTACGCATATGTTGGCCGATCAGGCTGGGGACTTTGATTTTGTTTTTGGCCCAAGGGTTGATTTTTTGCCAGAGTAGTTGCCAGCCGGAGACGTAGGGGTCGTAGTCGTAGTGGCGATTTGACATGAATTCGCTATTGTTGACGGCGACGGTGAAAGCGGCGCCCATCTGGTCGAGCATAATGTCGATAGGGAGGTTGTTCATGACACTGCCATCGACGAGAATGTCGCCATCCATGGCGACGGGGAGGAAGGCGGCGGGGAGGGACATGCTGGCACGGAGAGCGAACCAGAGAGGGCCGGTGCGATGAACCATCGGTTTGGCTTTGGAGAGGTTGGTGGAGACGGTGAAGAAGGGGAGGAGCATATCTTCGACATCGATGTCGCGGGATTGCATTTTGAAGAGGTCGGTGACTTTGCGGGAGGTGAAGAAGGAGGCGACGGGGAAGGTCCAGTCGAGGAGTTGGCGACGGGTAGAGAAGGGGCGAAAGATATCGTAGCGGCCGTCTTTATCGAGGCCGAGGGCGTAGGTGCCGCCGACGAGGGAGCCCATGCTGACGCCACCGACCATATCGATGGGGATGCCAGCTTCTTCGAGAGCGATCATGGTGCCTAATTGACAGTACGCTTTGACGCCCCCGCCGCCGAGGACGAGGCCGATGGCACGGCCGGTTAAGCGTCGGCCTAATCGTTGCCAATCACGGTTATTGTTACGGCGGACGTGGTGATGGTTGAGCAGATGACGTGATTGGAGCCAGTTTGAGGTGTGACGAGGTTGGTCGACATGGTCATCATGAATGAGGATGAGGTCGGGATGTTGGTGGGGATAAGCGTCCCAGAAGCTGTTTTCGAAGTGGTCGCGGGCGGGGGATTGGTCAGCTTGGGCGAGGAGGAGGTAGCGGTCACTACTGCGAAGACAGCGTTGGGTCCAGACAGACCAGCTGGGGTCGGCGAGGTAGAGGATATAGTCGTATCGTTGTTCTTGGTCATCGAGCCAGTTGCTGATGTTGAGGCTATTGCCGGAGTCGAAGGGGGCTTGGGCGATGCCGGGGAGGTTAAAAGTGTCATCGATTGTTTGGGCGTTGAGAACGAGGACGGTGCCAAAATTGGTGAGGATTTGGGTTAGTTTGGTGATGAGGGGGGGGAGGTCAGCGATGTGGCCGAGGGGGAGGATGGTGAAGCTGAGGGCGCGGGCGATGCGGGGGGTAGTTTTGGTATTGGTTTGTTGTTGGCGGATAATTTGGCGGGCTATTTGGAGCATGGCGCGGGGGTAGTCCATCATGAGTTCTTCGAAGTGGGCGGGGGTGAATTTAGCGACTTGGGTATCGCGGGAGGCGGCGACGGTGGCGGCGCGGACATCTTCGACGAGGAGGGCGAACTCGCCGACGACACCGCCAGGGGGGACTTCGCCGATGAATTGTTTAGTGCCATCGGCGAAGGTTTTGGTGATGGCTAAACGGCCGTTTACAACCAAATACATGCCATCAGCCATATCGCCTTGTTTGAACAGGATATCCCCATCTTGTAAATGAAGCCATTCGAGACGTTTTTGAATTTTATGCAAGGTATCGACATCAAGGTCGCCAAAAAAGTTGAGGAGCATACCGGCTGTTTGGGTTTCATGGAGGCGGCGTTTGAGCCATTGGGAGAATTTTTCAGTGATAATGGGGTAGTTTTGGGCTAGTTTGTCGTGGGCTGCTTTGGGCAGAACGAACAGTTCGCTGGGGGTGGTGGCGACGACGGTAGCGGTGCGTGGTTGACGCATGACGAGGGCCATTTCGCCGACGACGGTACCCGGTTGGTTTAATCTTTGGACGATGATATCTTGCCCATTGGCTTGGGTTTGGATGACGGAGAGATTGCCCTCAAAAAGAATATAGAGGGCGTCCCCTTCGTCGCCTTGATTGAATAGTTTTTCGTTGGGGGCATAGGTTTTGATGGTGGTGTGGTCAGCTAAGGCTTGAATAACCGCTTCGGGGAGTTCGGGCAGCCATTGGCGGCAGAGGTCAATTTTTTCATGTATGGTTGCTGTCATGGTTGTTGTTTAGTCGTTTTTTTGTGGGCCGAGGGTCATGCCACTAGGGACGAAGGTGGTGGGAGCGATTTTATCGAAGCCCCATTCTTGTTCATATTTATTGATGCGGCCGAATGCTTTTTGGACCGCTTTTTCGACGGAGTCATAGTCGAAGAGGTCGAAATTAGTGGTATCGCGGAGATTGCCATCGGGGTCAGGGACGAGGCGGCTTTTCTTGATGCCGCGGGAGAAGGCGCGGCGGTCTTCGATGCCGAGGTTGTTGAGAGCGACTTGGAGGACGTCGCGGGTGTATTGCCGCGGGCCGTAGATGCCGGCATGGTAGAGGGTTTCGCCCAGTTTGGCGCGATTGGGAATGATATCAAAGCCAGGCATAGCGAAGTTGTTGATGACATCGAAGAGGGCTTCGATGGCTTGGGCGGGGTAGTAGTAGAGGTAGAGACGGGCGATTTCGAGGAAGAAGTAGTAGTGGGCGGCTTCGTCGATGGCGATTGTTTGGGCGACTTGGGCGAGAATGGGGTCGGCGTCATTGGCAAAGGTGGGGTTATCGCTTTCGCCACGGGCGATGATGGCGGTGTTGAGGTAGTTGAGTTGGGTGGCACGTTCTTGGATAACGACGTAGAAGATGGTGTGGAAGACATCGGTCCAGGGCATGGGCCATTCATCATTGCGTAAACTTTGTTGATAATCTTCGATCCAGCGAGGTGAGCGATGGCGAGAGAAGTAGACAGTATTGAGCCAGAGGTCGGCATGTTTTTCTTCTTCGGAGCCCCATCGGATTTGGAATTGAGAGCGGCCGTAGCTTTCGCGCGTCATTTGGATGGTTTTGCTGGTGTAATCGGGGACATATTGTTCGACGGCGTAGTAGCCTTCGAGGATGGTGTTGAGTTCTGGGGAGTGGTCGGTGCGGAATTGGTCCCAAGCGAAAGAGTAATCTGGGTTCCAGTTCCGTTTGCGTTGGGAGCGGGCGAGGTACCAGCGGTAGAGGCCGACGAGGCCGCGTTCGATTAAGCGGTCTTTCTCTTGTTTGCTGAGTAGGCCAGAAGGGTAGGAAGGGCGTTCGGCTTCAATTTCATCAGTAATGGATTTGTCGGGTTTAATCATAGTTTGCTACCTTATTTAGACTATTTTGGTGTGTTGAGTTGGTGGTGAATATTTAGTGGGAATGAATGATAGGTGGATATGATAAAGGGTTGAAAGTTTTAATTTAGGGCATGTTTTGTGACGAAAGTGTGGTGAAATTTCATCTTATGGTGGGATTATTGTAGTCTATTTTTGTTAGAATGTACAATAAAGATAAGTGTGTATGAAATGGGTAGGGGGTGGTGATTGGGTGAGGGGTTTGTTTCGCTTGAGTTAAAGGTTGGTTTGATCAGGTTTGATGGGTTTTGACGCGGATTTTGGGGATTGGGCGGATTTTTTGTTTGTGGTGAAGTGAGAGGTGTTTTGTATGGGGTGAGGTTATGAGTGGATTCCCGCGTGCGCGGGAATGACGGTTGTAGGGGGTTTGCTTATTGTGATTGTGTGAGGGGGGAACGTTTGGTGGATTTTGACGCGGATTTTGGGGATTGGGCGGATTTTTGTTTTGGTGTGGTTTAGAGGTCGAGGCTGAGGTTGTATATTTGGCGTTTGCGCCAGCCGGATTGTTTGGCGATGGTGGCGGCGGCTTGTTTGCGGGGGATACCTTGATTGAGTTGGGTTTGGAGGGCGTGGCGGATGTCGGCTTCGGTCCATTGGTGGTCTTGGGCGGGGGCGGGGGCGATGAGGAGGGTGCATTCGCCACGGACGGTATCGGTGGCGAAATGTTTTTGGGCGAGTGGGGCGGGGCCGCGCCAGAACTCCTCAAATTTTTTGGTGAGTTCACGGCCGACAACGACGTGTCGCTCGGCCCCCATCACTGTTTCAATATCAGCTAGTAAATCCAGCAAACGACGGGGTGATTCGTAGAGGATGAGGGTGTAAGGGAGGGTGGCGACAGCGGTGAGCGCTTCTTGGCGCGCTTTTTGCTTTTTGGGGAGGAAGCCGAGGAAGAGGAAGGCATCGGTGGGGAGGCCACTGCCGATGAGGGCGGTGAGGGCGGCCGAGGGGCCGGGGATGGGGGTGATGGTGACGCCGGCGTCGATGGCGGCTTGAACGATACGGTAACCGGGGTCAGAGATGGAGGGGGTGCCGGCATCGGTGACGAGGGCGAGGTCGGCGCTGGCGAGATGGTCAAGAAGCTCATCGAGACGGCCGTCATCGCTGTATTCGTGGTAGCTGATGAGGGGGGTATTGATATCGTAATGGGTGAGAAGGCCGCGGGTGTGGCGGGTATCTTCGGCGGCGATGAGGGGGACTTCGCCTAAAATGCGCAGAGCGCGGAGGGTGATATCTTCGAGATTGCCGATGGGGGTGGCGACCAGATAAAGAGTGGGCATAATGGTTACCGGTTTTGGTTAAAGATGAAGTAGACGAGGTTTTGGTTACAACTGGCGCGGGTTTGGACTTGGTGGACTTGGGAAACGGCCGTTCCGTTAGCCGATTCAAGTTGGATATTGTAGGTGCGGACAACGGGGGCGTTGAAGACAAACTGTTCCCAACCGGAGGGGCCATAAGCGGGGGCGTTACCGACCGTGACCCGTTCATCGAGACCTTCGCCATAAACATGGAGGCGATAACTGCCGGCGGGGACGGGGTTGCCGGTCACGTCAAATACTTCGCCAGCGATACCGAGCCAATCGCAACCGGCGTTATTGGCGTAGTTTTGCAGATAGAGGGGGCTGTCATTGCTTTTGGTGAAGGGGAAGGGTGAGCGGGTATTGGTGACGGTGGGGGAGGGGCCGGCCGTGGG
>DATHYN010000405.1:0-2017 GCA_035459145.1 Anaerolineae bacterium
TGCTCCAACCCAACCACAAAAAAAATCCCCCCAACCCCTAAAATCCGCATCCAAAACCCACCAAACCAAATCCCTCCAACCCTTAACCTCAAGCAAAACGACCGCCACACCAAACCCCATCCCCACAAATAATTTTTTTAACATTTCACGCCCAAATCAACACCCTAACACCCCTTCGAGAATACTGTCGTTTTCACTCACCCCCCTAGCCCCCCTTCGAGGGGGCGCCCCATATAGCCCGATGCGTTCACGCTCGGGCGAAGATACCCTCAACAACACCCCCAACAACGCCCAAACCTCTCTCCACTCAACCGCCCACCCCACCCCACCCAACTCCACCCAACTTCGAAGACCCTCCCCCATCTAATTCACGCTTGAGACAAACCAACACCCCCTCTCCCCACAACAAATCAAACCCCCCCCCCATCCCCAAAATCCGCGCCCAAACCCACCAACCCTAACCCCTCTAACCCTTACCTCAAACAAAACACATACATCCCCAAAAAAACCATTGCCAAATCACCCATTTACTGCTATCCTAACCCCCATAAACAATCCGTGCCAATTTTGGAGTGTGCCCCATGAATCGAATCTATACCATCCTCGCCACCTTTCTCCTCGCCAGCCTCTCCCTCACCACCCTCTTCTCCCTCACCACCACCACCACCGCCACCGCCACCCCCAATCACAAACAACTATCAACCAAAAGCCAATACCTCCCCCAACCCCAACCCCTCACCAACAACGACACCTACACCACCGTCACCAACGTCCCCATCGTCGCCTCCATGCCCCTCAGCTCCGTCCTCATCAACGACACCACCATCCCCACCACCAGTTGGTCCATGATCGCCGCCGATGTCGCCACCGGCACCCTCGAGCCACTCTGGGATTTGACCCATAGTTATCAATTCAAGTCATCAGAAATTCCTGCTATTAAACTGATTAATAACCACTTAGCCATCGCCTATGGTGATGACATCAATAATACCGGCAGCTCCGATCGCGAACTTTATTATGTCGCCGCTACCGACGTCCGTGGCAGTAACTGGTTATCCCCTACTTTCATCACTACCTTGACAGCTCAAGATATAGACAAAAACTGGCAACCTTCCCTCAATATATTTAATGGCAAACCTGCCATCGCCTATAACTCCACCACAGCCGTCCATTTCACCTTAGCCACTGATAACACCGGCACCAATTGGAACATATACACCGTCACTCTCGCCGCCTATATCGATGGGGTCACCCTTCACAACATAAATGATCTACCTGCTATTACTTATCAAAGTTATGAAAACTCTGAAAGTAGATTTTACTTCATTCGCGCTCTCACCGCTGATGGTAGTAGCTGGTCTGACCCCATTACCCTCACCCCTCCCCTAAATGGCAACTTTAGCGATACTATCCTCATAACGCACCAAGAAATTGATGGCCGCCCTGCCCTTGTCTACACCTACAGCAAGGGTACACCCATCTTCTACCAACACGCCCTCGATCCCCAAGGCTCAACTTGGGGGCAACCCATCACCCTCGGCCACGGCTCCTGGCCCCGCTTCCACCTCGCCGCCAACGGCACCCCCCTCGTCGCCTACAGCGATAACCACCAAACCTACCTCTTACACTCCCCCGACAACGGCACTACCTGGCTCAGCCGCACCATCGTCCCCAGCCCCACCACCCCCTTACTTCTCAACGATGATTACGGTCAACTCTCTCTCGTTTATGCCCAAGAAGTAGAGGACTCATCTTTAGGGTTACGCCATATCTTCTATAGTCAAGGTCAATGGAACAACAATCAACCTTGGTCCCACTTTCCCATTGCCACACTCTTTTCTCTATTCCCCAACCGTTTCCAAGCTTACCAAACCGAAACCGATTTAATATTAAGCGACTCAATGCTTTATTCAATTGATGAGGTTACAAGACATGATCTTCTTCGCGTGCAATGGAACGGCCGTTTCGCCTACGATCCCCCCCCCGATTACACCGGCACCGTCACCTTCACCTACCA
>DATHYN010000406.1:0-26333 GCA_035459145.1 Anaerolineae bacterium
CCCCAATCGCGTCGCCGCCACCCCCAACCCCACCATCAACCAAAAAGCCGTAACCGCATGATGAAAATCAATATTAAATAAATAATGATCAAACACCCCCGCCACTAACCCACCCACCACCGCCGCATGCGCTCCCAACCACAACGCATCATGCCGCGCCTGCTCCGCAAATACGTGCCGATTAAAAAACGCGTAGCCAAACATCGTCCCTATCAACACCACAAAACTCAACAACCCTAACACCCCCATCTGCTGACCAATCGTCAAATACACATTCGCCACCCCCAAATACAGCTCAATATCCGGCGAACCAGCAAAACCAACGCCAAACAACGGATATTGCCGAATCAACGACAACGCATCCCGATACTCCCCAAACCGCATCTGCGTCGCCAAATCCTGCCCCAATAAACCAGCTACCATCCGAGCCACAAATGATTGCATCACCGGTAACCCCAACGACGCCACCCCCACAAAAGCCAGATACGGCAATAACCGCCGATAACGTAACACCGTCACAAACCCTAAACCTCCCACCAAAGCCAAAAACGCCCCCCGTGAAAATGTCAAAATCAAGGCCGTAAAAATCGTCCCAAACATCAAAACCGCTACCCAACGAGGTACAATCGGCTTTTTCGCCACCAATTGCGGCCCCGCCAACGCCCCAATCAAAACCAATAACCCCCCAAACGAGTTCGGATCCACCGACGTCCCAATCGCCCGCTCGGCCAACTCCGGATTCTCCTCAATATACCGAATCACCCACCCGCCCGGATACCCCACCCGCGCCAAAAAATTCAACGCCGTGTTCGCCGTCTCATCCGGCAACAACCACAACCCAATCCCCACCGCCGCCGCCGCCGTCCCCCCCGCCAACAAAATCAACACCAACTCCTCTAACTTCTCCCACGTCCGACAATAATCCACCACCACAATCACAAACCCCAAACTCAACAACAACTCCGCAAAATGACGCAACAATGTTGGCGTCAACGGCCCGTTGCCCAACCCAAAAATAAACGCAAAAATAGCAATCAAAATAAACATCACCAACGGCACCGTAATCGGTGACAACACCACTGTCCTCTGCTGTCCCGTCATCAACCGCATCCCCCAAATACCAACCACCGCCCCCATCGCCAAATCCAACAAAGTAAATGTCAACACTATCTTGACCGGCACCGTCGCAAAGGGTAATAAACAGATCACCCCCACAATCGCCGCATACCCAAAACGCATATCACGCAATACAAGAATAATTACCGCCAACGCCACAAATAACACCAAACCAGCCAACGGCCCCCCCCAAGCCAAGGCCACCCCCAACAAAATCGTCGGAATCGCACAAATCAAAGCCAACCCCCACGTCGAATTTGCTAATCGTAATCGTTCTTCGTACATAAATAACCCATTCCTTATCGCTAACATCCCCCACTCATCTTTACCGTAAACAATTAGCTTATCCCAACCCTCGCCAACTGTCCACTACGCCCAACCTACGACTCGCCCCCACTAACCAATCCCCACAATTATATCTCACCGTTCATAAACCTCAATCTGATACCCCTCATTCTCAGCCTCCACCACAATCGCCTCCACCCGCACCAACCCACTCCCGGCCAACGTCGGCTCCAACGTTGTTAACAAATACGGCGTAAATGGCGTCACCTTCGTCACCACAATCACCCCATCAAACCGTTCCTCATCATACAAACGCTCCCAAAACATTGGAAACCCACTCGGATTGGCATAACTTGCCCGCTGTGGCAACCCCAAATACAACGTCGCCCCGCCCCCCCGCTGATACCGATTCAACGTCCTCACCACCGGCTCAGCCACCACATCCATCCCTTTCATACCCTCCAACCGTGCCATCAACGCCCACTCCTCATCCAATTGCGCGCCCGCCCCCGCCCTCGGCGGCGCCACCACCCCCGCTTTAATCAACTCCCAATCCAACAACGGCGGATGCAACGGTTGTAACCCCACCATACTCAACACCAACGGCGCCTCATACCGCTGCCCCACCACCACCACCTCCTCCATCACCCCCATCGTCCCATTCCGCTCCCCCACCGGCACCCCTAACCCTCCCCAAAATCCACCAACCAATACCGTTACCAACATCAGACTCAACACTCCCCGCCCCCAAAACCCCCACGCTTGGCCCCCTAACCACACCCACACTTCCCCCAACTGATACGCCGTCACTAAATAAAATGCGGGCAACATCAATAACAAATAACGTGCCTGCTGGTTCCGATGAAACAGCGCTAGCCCCAAACTAATCGTCAAAAATGTCAACAATAACCGCATCGGCCGCCACGACCACAACCGCCACGACCACAAAAACGCCGCCAAATGGACCAAGAAAAACCACGGCGCATGACTCAACGTAAACAACGCCCGTGGATAAAACAACCACCGCCCCGCCCAGGAACTATCATCATTAATTCGTGTCTCATTCACCAACCAGCCCCACGTCGCCGTCAACTTAGCTGGATAAGCAAACCAAATTCCTAAAATCACCCCCAACGTAATCCCTAAAGCCAAATTCTCCCGACTCCACAACTTTTCTGGCACAAATGCCACCGCCCATAATCGTGTCACCGCAATCGCCAACGCCAACAACACCCCATACTGAATCCGTGTAAAATAGACCACCCCAATCATCACCGCCAATAACCCATATCGCCACGGCCGCCGCTCCCCCTCTATTTCCGCCCCCATCACCCAAAAATAATAATACAACGCCGCCACCAACGCCAACACCCCCGGCAACTCCAACATCACCTGCGGCGCAAACCGTATCACCACCGGCGTCGTCAAAAACAACAACGCCGCCATCCACCCCACCAACTCATGCCGCACACCATCATCCTCCGACCACAACTGCCCCGCCATCTGCCGGCTACACCCATACAACAACACCGGCGTCAACCCATACGCTACCAAACTCGCCAACCCCGCCGTCGTCTCACTCACCCCAAACAATGTAAAAAACAACCCTAACAACCACGAATTTAATGGCGGCCACACAATCTGTCGATACGTATCATACAAAAAACCCAACCAATCCCCCTGTTGCCAATCATAAGCAATTAACGTCCCCCGTACCGCATGAGCCGCCTCATCCCACCCAAATGGGGACCGTCCCACCAACAACACCCGATAAACCACCATCGTTGCCATCGCCGCCACAATCACCACTCCCCAACCACTCAATCCCCACCGACCACGCCCCACGAACACCTCTCTCATACAATACCCTCCTCATACCCATGCCACTCCGGCCGCTCCGGCGTTTGCCACCACAAACGTAAGCCGCGTGCCCGTAACCGCTTGACCAACTCCTCTCTATCTAACCAATCATGATGCGGCAACAACCCTTTCGTCATCAAACTCCCATCCCACAGCTTCTCCGCCGCAATCGCTGCCAAAATCGATGGAATCAGCCCCCCATCTTTCTCCGCCATAATCCCCCACCGATACATAACCTTCTCCCCACCACGCCACCCCACAACCTCAAAGAAAACCCCACCATTATCCTGCCCCCAACGCCCCACCAACCAAGAAAAGGCCCGTACCAATGGCGTCAACTTCTCCCAAGCCGGATACCCCGTCTTCGCCCGTAGCAACGCCGCTATATTCAACAACCGATTCAAAAACGAAAATTCCGTTCCCGCCTTAAACTCGACTGTCTTAACATTAAAATAGGCGGGCAACAGATCCAAATCTGACATCTCCAACACCAAATGCGTCAACCGCCGCCCAATCGGCGCCGGAAAATCAACCCACTCCGGCTCTGTCCACCCATGCACCGTCACCTCCTCCCCCTCCCGCAACTGTTGAAACGGCCGTCCCACCCCCAACAACATCGTGTGAAACATCGCCACCCCCCGATGCTTTTTCGTATCCGGTGCCGCAAACGTCCGCACCGAATGCAACCGATCGAAATGGGGCAACAACAACTGCGCCGCCAACGCCTCCAACGCCGGCGCCACCGATAACCCACTCAACACCGTAATCCCCGCCTCCATAATCGCCTGTCTCTGCTGAGCCACCCTTTGCGCAAACAATCGGTCTTCTCCGATATCAATATAATCTGTCCCCGTCTCAATCGCCGCCAATAACGGATTAATCGGCATATACTGGAATGGCCCCGCGCAATGAATAATCAAGTCCGCCACTTGACACAACTTAATTAATGCGGGCAACTTGTTGAGATCACAAACGGCCGTTTCCACCCGCCCCCCCACCATCTCCCCCGGCGGATTCCGACTCGCCACAATCACCTTCACATCCGTAAACGCCAACAGATCAGCCACCACATAACGCCCATAAAAACCGCCTCCACCCAACACAACTACCGTTCCGATACCTTTTTGTCCCGCCATCATCATTCTCCCAGCAAAAATTTGCGCCAGCCACCACGCGCCGGCACAATCTCATATAAATAAGCCCCAAACGCTGGCCACCAAATCAAATCATTCGTCAAAATAATCAAGCCAAACGCCAAAGGTAAACTACCCGTCATCACCGACCCCACAAAACCAAGCGGCCCAAACAACTTCCCCACCAACCCAATCAAAATAAAATGTGGATACCGTTGCGGAAACCGCCCCGCCCACCAATAAGCCGGCGCATAAACCAACACAAACATCCCCACCACCCGCCAATAAGCCATATCCGTCGGTATCGGCACCCCCAACAGATTCAAATAAACCGTCGGCACCAGCACATTCACCGCACCCCACACCAAATTATAAACCGCCGCCGCATAAAACCACGGCCGATACCGCGCCACATTCACATCATTCACATGTCACCTTTCCCTTATCACCACAACCCGCTCTGCCATGTCATACCTGCCTCCGCAGGTATCCACGCCTAAACCCACCTTGCGCATCAACCCTCTCACTCCCCTATCACCATCCCATACCGAAAACCACCTACCCGCTGACTCCACGCGCCACCACCGGCACAATTATCCGCTTCCACCCGATAAAACCAAGCAGCCCCACTCCCCAATATCCCTACATCAGCATAACTCACCCCGCTTATCGTCTCCACCGCCACACTCGGCACAAAATAAGCCTCATCATCACGATACACCCCATATTCACAATTCGTCTCACTATCCAACCATGACAGCCCCAAATCATCACCAGTCACCTCAATTATCACCTGACCCATGCACGCCGGCCACGCTCCTTCATGCGGCCACCAACCCAACGACAACCCATCCGTAATCACCCCCGTATAAGCACTCCCCCGCTCCCCCACCATATCCTCCAAACCAACTGTAATCCCCTCCGGTGCACTCACCATCTGATACTGGATCTGAATCCTACCCGTGGCCGGATCCAAAACAAACTGCCACGTCTCCGGCCAACCACTCGGCCAATGCTCCACCCCCTCATAACTAATCACCGTCCGCCCATCCGCCAACGTATGCACCCACACCAACCCCTGCGACCCATTATTCGGATTCAAATCAGCCATAAACCCATAAATACCATTATTCGGTATCCCCACAAACGGCACCACATATTGCATCCATACCTGCCCCGCCCCAAACGAAATCGACCCATTCGCATTCACATACACCTGACTATACGAATTTTCATAATAATCAAACGGCTCCGCTAACGACACCGCCACATACCCGCTATCTGCCAACGCGTAACTATCTCCCCCTGTCGCCACCAACCACTCATACGCTGGCTGACACGCTGTCCCCACCTCGCCCAAATAATAATCAAAACGTGGCGTCAACCACACATCAACCACACTCGTCGCCGTCACCCCCACCGTCGTCGTCAAGGGCACATATCCCGCCCGCGACCAATGCCACACCCCACTCTCCTGCGGCAATAACGGCAACCGATAAAACCCAGTCACACTACTAGTTGCCGTCACGGGGCTCGTCCCACTCCCCACCATAACACCGGGCACCGGCAAACCGGTACCACTATCATACACCTGCCCCTGCAACGTTCCCGTCACCATCGCTGTCAATGTCAACGGCACACTCGTTGTCATCCCCACCGTCACACTCACCATCGTCGTCGTCGGCCAATACCCCCACGCCTCGGCCGTCACCGTATACACCCCACCCCCCAACACAAAATCAAAACCACCATCTCCACCCGCCACCTGCCGCACCACCCCGCTACCCGAACTCACCCCAATCTCCGCCCCCAAACCACTACCATTAGCGGTAACGGCCGTTCCCACCAACTTCCCACTCCCCACCACCTGCCCCACCGCCGTCGCTACCGCCAACCGTCCCCAACCAGCCGTGTTATTCGGCACCTCACTCCCCGCCACCCCACCACACGCCTGACTCACCATAATCGGCACCGCCGTCCCCCGCAACAACGCCTCAATCTGATCCACCTCCCCCCACAACGCCGGTTCCGCCGCCAACAACAACGCAATCCCCCCTGCCACATGCGGCGCCGCCTGCGACGTCCCCCCAAACCCACCATAATTCCCACCCCGAATCGAACTCCGCACCGGCCGCCCCGGCGCCACAATCTCCGGCCCAATCTCCCCCGTCAACGGACTCGGCCCCCGACTACTAAAATCCCAAATCGTATCCAATGTCGTCGACGCCCCCACACTAAAACTCGGCCAATTATCCCCCGGACTATTCAACGTCCCACACCCCGACCGCCCAATATTGCCCGCCGCCACCACCGGCACCACTCCCGCCGCTCGCAACGCGGCCAGCGCCTGCCCAAACATCTCATCACCACCCCACCCCCCCCACGAATTATTCACCACCTGCGGCCGCAAACTCGGTTGCGGATTCGCCCCGCTCAAATCGGTCGGCGCCAACATCCATTGCAACGCCGCTAACAACGCCTCCCCACTGGGACAACAGCCCAACGCATGAATCCATTTCGCCCCCGGCGCCATCCCCACCTGATTACCAACCCCATCATCCCCTACCGTTATCCCCGTCACATGTGTCCCATGATTATGCCAATCACACGGCACCAACGGGTCACTACAAACCGTTGACGTCGGCTCCGGATTGTACCAATTATAATTATGATCCACGCTGTTCCCATCCCATCCCCGATAACTATTAATCAAAGCGGGATGATCCCACTCCGCCCCCGTATCGATAATCCCAATCGTCACCCCCGTCCCCGTAATATTGTAACTGCTCCACACATCCGGCGCCCCCACCTGGGCAATTCCCCACTCCACGGCCACACTTTTAGCCATCTCACCCGCCCACGCCGGTGCCAGTTCCGGCAACCGTAAATCAGCCCGAATTTCCGCTACCCCTGCCACGCTGGCCAGCTGTGCCACCGCCGTCTCATCCCCTGTCACCCGAATCACATTGACGATCCAATAAGGCTGATAACTGTTGACATGCGCTTTCGCTTGTAAGTTGTTGAGGGAATTGAGCAACGGCCGTTGTCCCTCCTCCGCCACCCCCCGTAACGCCCGATACACCCACTCCCCCTTTCTCTCCCAATTATCAATCTCCGCCGCCCCTCCCAAATCCGCCTGCGCCTCCAAATAAACCCAAAATGTCCCCTCCCCACCACCTAAGCGCAAAGCATCATACACCCCCGCCGCCACCGGCGCCGCCTCAACCTCGCCCCCACGCCCCCACCACCAACCAAACCCCAATCCCACCACCACAAAAACGATCACAACATATAACTTTTTCATCCCAAACTCCTTGCCGCAAACAATAACGATGCTCCATCACCTAAATCTATCTTTTTCATACACCCCCAGCCCCCAACAACAACACCTCTACACTTTACCCCAAAACCCCCCCACCTTCAACCCCAGCCCCCAACTCAACGATACCCCGATTTACCCACCCCCCACCTTTGGTCACTAAATCTTAAGGGGGATATCAACAAAACTGCGCTTAATGCAACCAATCAGTTGCATTAAGCCGTTTTTTGCTTTATAATGCCCTAACTAAGGAGTAAAAATGCCTAAACTTATTGATGATTCTCAGGTTTTCACAGTTGTTATCCAAATTTTCATGCGCTATGGTTATGAAGGGACCAAGATGGAAGATGTCGCCGCCGCCGCCGACATCAACAAAGTTAGTTTGTTTCGTAAGTACGACAGCAAATTAAATCTCATCGCCCTCGCCCTAAATCAGCTTTTTTCCGAGAGATCATTCCTCCAAGTAACCTATACCGGTGATTTAGAAGCAGATCTAACCACCATTGTGCAAACATATCTAGAAAATAGCCACGGCTATGAAGCCCTTGTGCCTATTCTGATGGTCGAAATACCCCGTCATCCAGAACTGGTTCCCTTACTCGACTTCCCCATGGATAACCTTGTTCATGTAGCCCAACTCATTCTGCGCTATCAGCATGAAGGCTTACTAGCGCCAGGCCCATTCTGGCAACATCTATCCGTTTTATTGGGCCCCTTAATGACGGGACAACTGTTTCGTCATGGCAATCCCAATTTGCCCCAGCCCAACCTAGACCTGTCAGCTTATGTCTCTCATTTTTTAGACGGCCGGCGGGGTAATAACAACCGAGCGTAACCGCTCAAATTGTGTGCACGAAAGAGGTCAAAAAATGAAAAGAAGACACCATTTGGTAGCTCGTTTATTGGCTGTGTTATTCACAGCTGGCAGTTTACTAGGGGGGCTGGCCGGGTTACTAGCCACGGCCGTTGCCGCCCCAATCGTTCCCCTAAATGACACATGTTTTGTTAGTGTAAACAACAGTGGGATCACCGATTACAGCAGTGCCGATGCCTCTGCTTTGCAAACGGCCGTTGACAACGCCACCCCCGGCACACGCCTCAAAATCGCCGGCACCTGCCGGGGCACACAAACACGCCACAACCTAACCCAAACCGTCTACATTAGCCAAAATCTGACCCTGCAAGGGGGCTACACCACCACCAAATGGTTATCCCCCCCCGATTCAACCACCTACCCCACCATTCTAGATGCCAACGGGGATGGTCGTGTCACGTATATTTCAACCACTTACCACGTAATTTTAGACCACCTCACCCTCACCAAGGGCAATGCCATTCAAGGGGAGGATAACAACGCTGGTGGCGGCGCAATTTTGGTTGATAACTCGGCCACCGTAACCGTAACCAACAGCACCCTAACCAATAATTATGCCCGCCTTGGGGGCGCCGCCATGAGCAATAGCAGTACCATTGTTATCCACAACAGCACGCTTATCAGCAACAGCGCTGTTTATGGCGGGGCACTATTTAACTTATTCAATTCACAATTAACTATCGAAGATACCCAAATCTTAAGTAATACGGCTGATGTCAGTGGGGCTATACAGATGAATAGCACCACAGCTGTGTTATCAAATAGCCGTGTCGCTTATAATCAGGCCAGACAAACAGGTGCCATTAATCAAGGTGATGGTGCCATGACCATTCAAAAAAGTGTTATCCATCATAACATAGCCACTGATACAATTGGTGCTATTAATAGTTCCAACACCACCTTTAATATAATAAACAGTACCATCAGTAACAATACCGCTGGCGGTGATACGGGTGCCATCTATATGCGCGGGATATTCGGTTTGATTACCATCACCCATAGCACAATTGCCCATAATACCGCCTCGGCCGTCAATGGTCTCTATCTCGATAACAGTTCTGTATTTATCACTAATTCAATTCTCGATAATGGTACTGAAAACTGTTTCCTGCTTGAATCTACCGATACATTTGGTGGCACCCCCCCAGGCAACATGCTCACATCTGGCGGCTATTCACTTAGCAGTGATACGAGTTGTCCCTTAACGAACACGACCGATATCACCAATACCAACCCCTTATTATTACCCTTAGCTAATAACGGCCAATCCGCCACTGACCCCGCCAGCTGGACACACGCCTTACAACCGGGCAGTCCCGCCATTAATGCCATACCCGCTGGCCTCAATGGTTGTGGCACAACCTTCAATAGCGACCAACGAGGCGTCTCCCGCCCCCTCGGCCCTGGCTGTGACCTCGGCGCCCATGAAAACAATGCCCCCTCAGCTGTTGACAATATGTATGACATCGAACAAACAATGACCTTGCTCATCGATGAACCAGGCATTTTAAACAATGACACCGACCCATTCGCTTCCGGCTTAACTGCCGTTCTCGTCACCCCCCCCCAGCAAGGCATCCTCAACCTCAACCGTAATGGCGCCTTCACCTACACGCCAACCATTAGCATTACCAATCTCGTCACCTTCAGCTACCAAGCGATAACGCCCGCCTCTATCATTGCCCATTGGCCCTTTGAAGATAGCAATAACCCCACCGCCAATGTCGTCGGCCAAAATCATGCTGGCACACTCACCAATGGGGCCAAGTTTACCACCACTGTCCCTCTCACCATAACCACCCTCAATAACTACGCCATAACGCTAAATGGCTCCGATCAATACGTAACCATCCCCGATCATCCCGATCTAAACTTTGCCAATAATGAAGATTTCACCGTCGCCCTGTGGGTCAAAGCCGATCCTCTCCAAACAGACACAACCCATCCCGATAATGATATTCTCATCAAATGGAACACATCAGGGGGCTACCCCTTTGCCCTTCGCTATTTAAACCAAACGAGCGATCCCACACTTCGGGGACGAATTCGCGCCATTCGCTACGACGGCACAAACTTCCCCTACATCGATTCCTCTGTCCGTATTGATGATGGCCACTACCATCATGTCGCCTTTACCAAATTAGGCCCAGACCTATCTCTCTACATTGATGGTCTCTTAGTCGGCACCACCACCGACACCATCAGTGGCAACACAACCAACAACTCTCCCCTCTACATCGGTCGGCGGGGGCCGAGTCGCAACTATTTCCGTGGCCAGGTGGACGATGTACACATTTTCCGCACATCCCTTTCCCCAACGGAAATTGCCGCTCTAGCCGAAGGCACGCCGGGCTACACCCGTAGCAATACAGCCCTAGTTGCCATTAATGTCTATCCGCCCGCCGTCACCCCCACTCTAACCATCAGCCATACAGGTGGCACAACAGCCACCTTAGCTTGGGATACACATCCAAATAATTGTAATTATGGCATCTTCAAAAGCGCTGACCCCTTTTCAGACTATCAAAGAATAGCTAGCGGTAACTTTCCGGGGGGCATCTATGCCGATAACGGCGCAATTGGCAACCCAGCTGAAAACTATTTTTATTATGTCACCACCAGCACTTGCGTAGAGGGTGCCCCCACCGTGCAGTCCAGCAAGGTTGGTGAATTTGACTTTGCCCTTGTACCCGGCAACTAATAAAAGAGGTTAATCATGAATCCAAAAACATATCCTTTCATCCGCTTATTATCTGCCCTATTCGTTGCCGGTAGCTTACTCGCTGGGCTTGGCTGGTGGGTAACAACGGCCGTTGCCACCAACGCCGTTACCCCTAACGCCCTCCCCACCACCAACTCCACCCCTTCATCAACACCAATTTCATTAATGAGCAACGCCACCACAATCGGTGAAACCGGACAAGTCGCCCTACTCAATACAATTGATGGGGGACACACAGCCATCATCACCTTTTCCCAACCATACAACGATCCCGTTGTGGTTGCCTTTATCAACACCCGCAACCAAAATGCAGCCGTAGATGTGCGTGTCCGCAATGTGACCTCGGTCAATTTCGAACTATTTATGGAAAAGCAAGGTAATGCTGTCCACAACCCCGAGGTCGTCTCTTATATCATCATGGAAAAGGGACATTTCCTCTTAGATAACGGCCTAGAAGTAAAAGCGGGCAGTATCGACACCAATTCAACCCACGTCAATGGTGCCCTGTACAGCGGCGTACCCATAACCTTTAGCCAACCCTTTGATGTTACCCCAGTCGTTCTCCATACCCTTAATAGCTATAACAAAACAAATTTCATGTCCTCAATCGCCTATAATGTGACGCCCAAAGGTTTTCGTCTTCAACAACAATCACCCGCAGTCGGTGGTTACATCGAAACAATCGGTTGGATCGCCTTTTCCCCAGGTGAGGGCACAATGAATGGCTACGATTATGAAATTAATTCAGCCTCAGATGGCACCGCTGATGGTGTCATTGATTCACCCCATATCATTCCCTTTAGCCGCTTTAACGGCTCGCCACATGTCGTCGTGAAAGCCAATAGTGGCTTTGGCACGAATAGCTACTGGGCACGTGGTGCCGGCACCTATCAACTAAACCAACAAACCGTCTTTGCCGAGTTGAGTACGCTTACGTCCCATCCCGATGAAATATTTGGCTGGGCCGCCTTTGACCCCGGCACCACCTTTACTTCTGTAACTCCCAATTGTTTTGTGGAAACCACCGGTGACAACCAATATGATTACATTAGCCTAGATAGTAGTGCCCTGCAAGACGCGGCTGGAGGCGCAGCCGATGGGGATTTGCTCAAAATTGCTGGTACCTGCGCTGGTACTCAAATAAGAGAGTTAGGCTTACAAACAGTCGTCATTACCAAAAATTTAACCCTGCAAGGGGGCTATACCAACACCAATTGGCTCGCCGCCCCCGATCCCGCAACTTACCCGACCGTTTTGGATGCGCAAAAAGATGGCCGAGTTGTGCGTATTATTAGTTCTACCGTCACATTGGAAAATCTGACCATCACCGGCGGCGACACATCTTTCGACGTGGCTGGGATTTATGACCACATATCTTACGACGGGGCTGGGATTCTTATTGAAGGGGACAACCCCATCGTAACGGCCACCCATATAACCGTCATAGATAACACAGCTATCAGCCTTGGGGGTGGCCTGTATTTAGACACAGGTTCCCTTCTCCTACTGAATAGTAACATTATTAGTAATTCAGCAGGGAGTGATGGTGGTGGCATCTTTAACCTGAGCGATAATATAATTATCAGCAACACCATCATCCAAGACAATTATAGTAGCGCTAATGGCGGCGGGTTATTGCACACACGTGGTACACTCCACATCGCTAACAGCACCATTGCCAATAATACGGCTGACAATAGTGGTGGCGGCTTAGCCTTAGGCGTCTATTTCACCACCACCAAAACAACCATTAGCAATAGCATCATCCAAGGAAATCAAGCAATCAATAATGATGGTGGCGGTATCTGGAATCGTAGTGCCATTATGACCCTTACCCATAGTACGATTGCTGACAATCACGCCAGCGTCTTTGGCGGTGGGCTATATCATGGCGGGCAATTGCACATTTCAAATAGCACCTTTCATAACAATCGCGTTGTCAACTGGATCTATCATGGTGGGGCCATCTGGGCTGAGGCCAATTTCCCCGTCACCATAGATTACACCACTATTTATAGTAATTACAGTGGCGGCCTTAACGTAGGGAGCGGTGACCACCTTACCATAACCGCCTCTATTATCGCTAACTCAAACTATGGCTTTGATTGTGCCGGCAACGTCAACGATGGCGGTTACAACCTCATCCGCGATGGCAACTGCATTAGCGCGAGCACAAGCTTTAGTGGCAATCCCAAACTGCATCCCTTAGCTGAATCAAATGGATCATTACCAGTTCAGCGGCCACAAACGGGCAGCCCCGTCCTCGACCATATTCCAACCGGTATGGCTGGATGTGGCCCAACGGTTCAGACCGATCAACGCGGAGCGAGTCGTCCCTTTGGCAACGGTTGTGATATTGGCGCCGTCGAATCCGTTTATCCCGTAGCCACTGCCGATACCTATCAAACAGACCGTAATGTGCCTCTAGTTGTGCCCCATCTGGTAGGGCATTGGCGCCTAGACGAAGGCAGTGGCACCACTATCGCTGATAATAGTCGCCACAACAATCAAGGATTTTTAATCAATAATCCAACTTGGCAAACAAATACGCCAGATATTTACAAAAGCACACATGCTTTGCAATTCAACCCAACTGCGTCAACCTTTGTCGATATCCCCGCCGATCCATCGCTCGATTTAAGCCACGGCCGTTTCACCCTCGCCGCTTGGATCTACCCCACCCCAACCGATAACAACTATTACGGCTTCCTCGGCCACCAACCCACCGCCTCAGAAAATCGCCGCTACCCTAGCCTCTACATTCGCGATCAAAACAGGATCCACGCCGGCTTCGGCGATGGCGTAACTTGGCACAGCATTACCACCGGCCCCGTCCTAACCACCCACGCTTGGAATCACGTCGCCGCTACCTTTAACGGCACCACCTATACCATCTATGTCAACGGCCAACCCGTCCTAACCGACAACACGACCTTTGCCGGCCACACCCCTTACCCCACAACCCGCGTCGGTATCGGTCGCGTCAACAACTACTTTAACGGCTTGATGGATGATGTTCGTATCTACAACACCGCCTTATCAGCTACTGACATAGCACACGTGGCCGATTGGGGACAAGCTGGCCTCACCCTTAATGACAACGCTCTCATCGGTTGGGGTCCGGTAGCCACAACCACCATACAAACGCCACCCCTCAGCGGAACAATATCATTACAACCGGATGGAGCCTTCGTCTACACCCCCACATGGGATTTTACCGGTACCGATAGCTTCACCTACCGCTTAGAACGGGATGGGATTGTCACTACGGCCGTTGTTACCATCGATATTCCCCACTGTTATGTCCAAAACAGCAATTCACTCACTATCTACCGCAGTTTTGACCATACCGCTTTGAACGCCGCTCTCGATGCGGCTAATGCGGGCACAACTCTGAAAGTAAGTGGCCTTTGTGCTGGTGATTCTAGTGACGTCCTGACGGATATTAACAGAAATGTTCAGATGGAAGGGGGCTATACCCCACAAAATTGGTTTGCTCCTCCTGATGTTACTGCCAACCCCACCATTATCGCTGCCAATGGGGGCCGCGTGATCCAAATCAATCCCAATACAGTGGTCACTTTACGCGGTTTGACAATTACAGGTGGTTTTGGTTGGAATGGGGCCGGTATCCATATCGCCGCTAGCGCTGTTGTTACCGTGGAAAACAGCCTCATCTGGCAAAACAATAGCGGGAATGGCTTTGGTGGTGGCATTCATAATCAAGGTGACTTTTGGTTGCTCAACAGCACCATACAAGAAAATGAAGGTTATATCGGCGCCGGTTTTTACAATAATGGCGGCACAACCATCATCCGAAACAGTCAAATTCTCACCAATACGGCCACTGATAGCTTTGAAAGTAGTGGTGGCGGTCTAGCCAATGCTGCTGGAAACGTCACTATCTATGATTCACTAATTGCCGGCAACGTCACTACAGCTTACTTTTTTAGTTATGGTGGTGGGCTAGTTGGATCTGGCAATAGCCAGACGACCCTTTACAATACCTTGATCCAGAAGAATACAGCCATGAATGGTGGTGGCCTCCATAGTGATAATGGTCAGATATTTATCTATCAAAGCACCATAAGCCAAAATAATGGTGGTGGCATTGATATCCAAGGTGGTCACTTAGCCCTAACCAACAGCACCATTAGCGGCAATAGCGGCGGGGGGGATGGGAGTGGTATCCGTAATGATGGCACGCTCACCCTCACCCACACCACGGTAGCTGGCAATTATGGGGCTACTGCCAATATTTACAATGATGATAATAGCCACCTAACCATTGGTCAAAGCATCATAGCCGGCAACAACCCAGCCGATTGCTTGACTGGCACCAGTATCACAATTCAAGATAACGGCTTTAATTTAATTCAAGACAACGTTAATTCATGCGGGTTGAGTCACGGCGTAAACAATAACATCGTGGGACAAGCTCCACTTCTAGCCGGATTAGGAGACAATGGTGGCACCACTCCCACAATGGCCTTATCACCATACAGCCCAGCTCTGAATGTCATTCCGGCTGGCAACTGCCCCGTTGCCATTGACCAACGAGGCATCACTCGGCCCCAATTTACGACCTGTGATATCGGCGCCTATGAATATGATGTCATGCTAGTTCTTGCTGATACCTATTCCCTGACCACGCCAACCCCCCTGACTGTGGCCACCCCTGGTGTATTAGCCAATGATATGAGTTTGGATGGGAACGCGTTAACGGCCGTTCTCACCACCCACCCTCAAAATGGCACCCTCACCTTCAACAGCGATGGCTCCTTCCTCTTCACCCCACCCGCCAGCCCAACCAGTGTGACCACCTTCACCTATCAAGCTGTCAGCCCCGCCATTATCGCCCATTGGTCATTCGATGATGGCACCAATCCCACTGCCAATACCATTAATCAACAGCATGAGGGCGTATTAACCAACGGCGCTGACTTTACCACAACCGTCCCCCTCACCATCACCACCCCCAATGTAAATGCATTACAGCTAGATGGCATCAATCAATATGTGACCATTGATGATCATCCCGATCTCAATTTTGCCCACGACGAGGATTTCACTGTAGCGCTATGGGTTAAAGCCGATCCTATTCAAAACGACACAGCTTTTATTGACAACGAAATTGTCATCAAATGGAGCACATCAGGGGGCTACCCCTTTGCCCTTCGCTATTTAAACCAAACAAGCGATCCCGCACTTAGGGGACGCATTCGCGCCGGGCGCTACGATGGCACAAACTTCTCCTATATCGACTCCTCTATCCGTATTGATGATGGTCACTACCATCATGTCGCCTTTACCAAATTGGGCCCAGACCTATCCCTCTATATTGATGGGATATTGGCAGGCACAACTACAGACACCACAACCGGTAATACAGAGAACAGTTCACCACTCTACCTTGGCCGTCGCGGCTCAGGTAGTAACCATTTTGGTGGTGAGATCGATGATCTGCATCTTTTCCGCCAATCACTATCACCTGCAGAAGTAGGGGCACTGGCAGCGGGAGAATTTGCCTACACAGTCGGGGAAACGGCCGTTGTCACCATCACCGTCAACCCCGCCGTGCTAGCCCCCAATCTCACCATCACTGCTATAGCCGATACAACCGCCACCCTAGGCTGGGACACAAATCCAGTCAACTGTGCTTATGCCATTTACAAGAGCGACAACCCCTATACCGGCTATACGCTACTGGTTGATGAGTTAACCACAGATACTTATGCTGATAATGGCGCTATTGGGAATCCGGCCCAAAACTATTTTTATTACGTGCAGGCAACTGGTTGCGGGGCGGGTGCGGCAACGGCCGTTTCTAATAGAATTGGCGCATTTGATTTCGCCATCACCCCTGGCAATTAGTTGTTAAGCCGATTTCAAGCCATTTTCCACACTCCCCTCACTTCATTAATGGAAAATGGCTTGACAAATCTTGCATCTTTTATTAAAATTTTAGCTATGCCTAAATATTTAATAAATACCACCTAACTAGCAGGAGAAAACCCATGTCCACTATCGCCTACGTCGGCCTCCCCGCCCACGGCCACACCAACCCCTCCCTCCCCGTCATCAAAGAACTCGTCAATCGCGGCCACACCGTCCACTACTACAACGCCGAATCTTTCCGCCCCAAAATCACCCCCACCGGCGCCCACTTCCACCCTTTCCCCCCACCCATGCCCACCGAACGCGAAATAGCCGAAGCTCTACACAAATTTATCAACGCCTCCCTCATCATGTCCCGTATGGCCGCCCCCCTCGCCCGCTTCCTCATCGACACCTTCACCCACAACAAACCCGACCTCGTCATCTACGACTCGGCCGCCATGTGGGGCTACGTCGCCGCCCGCACCCACAACATCCCCAACATCTGCTTCATCACCACCTTCGTCCTCGATGGCTCTCAAAGCAGTATCGGCTACCTCAATCTCGCCCGCTTCTTTCTCGAATCCATCCGCCACATCCCCAAACTCCTCCGCTGGCGCCGCGCCATGGCCCAAGAATTCGGTTCCGATAACGCCGCAGGTCTCACCGCTTACGCCGATTGCAACATCGTCTTCACCTCCCGCGACTTCCACCCCCCCAACAACTTTATCGATGACCGCTTCCACTTCGTCGGCCCCTCCCTCGACCCCCAGGCCCGCGACGGCCACTTCCCCTTCGACCAACTCGACCCCAACCGCACCACCGTCTACGTCTCCCTCGGCACCATCAACCACCTCAACCCCGACTTCTACCGCAACCTATTCACCGCCTTCACCGACCACCCCGCCCAATTCATCCTCGCCGCCGGCCGCACCACCAACCTCAACGACCTCGGCCCCATCCCCCCCAACTTCATCGTCCAAAACTATGTCCCTCAACTCGATATCCTCCAACGTGCCGATTACTTCATCACCCACGGTGGCATGAACAGCGTTCACGAAGGCCTCTACTACGGCGTCCCCCAAATCGTCATCCCCAACCATTTCGAACAATACCTTAACGGCAAGCAAGTCGCCACCGTCGGCGCCGGCCGCCTCATCGGCACCCCCCGCACCTACGGCCAAGCCACCCCCGACGAGCTTCGCCAAGCCCTCACCACCCTCAGCCAAAACCCCAGCTACCATCAAAACGCCCAAAAAATCGGCCAAACCCTCCGCGACGCCGGCGGCTACCAACGCGCCGCCACCCTCATCGAACAACACCTCCACACCCCACTGCCAATACCATCTTAGTCCAAAGAGTCCAGCCTGAACTAATCTCGTCCCCTTATCAAACTACTCCCTGTCTGATGCAACAAATCCCCGTACGGCTCATACGTATTGATTGTCTCAATCATATTTCCCACCATCTCCACTAAGTAATCAAACTCAGCATCAACTGAACCCGTATAAACCGCCCCCACCACCCGATACAACGGGTCATACATATACGTCACCGTCGTCTGCACACCAGGCTGGAACCAATACGCCGCCCCCCCATCAACACCCACCTCATCATCAACCGAAGCCCCTATCAGATAGTGACCGCCAGCCAAAGCCACACTTAAACAAAGCCATAAATCAACCCCGTCGACCAATCATAAACCCCACCCATCCCACAATCCAAGTTAGTGATGAGGTTCTCTTCACCCTCTAATACCAACCCCTCCGGCGAGTACGTCCACGATAGCAGGAGGGTGCCGGTGCTACTGGTCGTATGCCGTACAAGACCGTTGCCATCACGGTGATAGTATTGCCATTGGGCATCGGTATCATCAGCATTGATGAGTTCGGCGATGCATTGGGAACCGCCGTAGAGGTAATGTTTGCTGGTGGCGTAGAGGCCGCCTTCTTCGTAGAGAATACGGCCGTTGCCCCCATAATCATGCACATAAATGGTACTGCTTGACCCGACTGTCATCCGTAACCGCAATCCATCTCCGTTATAAGCAAAGGTAGTGGTTAAGCCATTGACAATGGCTGTATCTAAATGGCCTGCTTGGGTGTAACTGTAAATGCGTGTGACCACGCCATCAACGGTGGTGGTCAATAACTCATGTCCATTGTTCCATGTATAAGTTGTCACATCCCCACCCTAAATTATACTGGTCAGCAACCGATTAGCTCCTTCATACTCATATGTAATACGTTTCGCGTCAAAATAACGTTCATTTGATTGGGTCGAATAACTGTAAAGAATTCAACATCTTTTTGCAAGGATCAATATTCCACTCTTTTGATACAGAGCAATGCTCTGTACTAATAGCTATGACATTATCATTATGGATTATATAATATATGGTGCTGTTAAGGTTACTACCTGATCCTTGATATGTTTGCCTAAAACTAATGTAATTATCAGCACCAACAGTAGTTGATATAGGGGACGATATGTTAGTTCGATTCACACGTAATAATATTTGTTCTCCCCATAAAAACACTTCTTCCCAAGATGGATCTGAAATAGTTGTTTGATGAATATATATAGATGCTGTCGTACTACTTACTAGAAGAAACCGAGCACGTAAATAGCTTGAGCCTTTGTATCCATATTCATTATAAATCCCTATCACATCTTTTTTAAGCGGGTAATCAATTGCATACCCAAATTCTTCATGAACTAAACGTTGCCAACGTGTTGGTTCTGGCTGTTGAAAATTCATAATTGCGTATAACACAATTGCTATTGCCATCATTATAAAAGCATAAAAAAGCAGTTCTGGTAATGATTTCATATTTTTGAATTTAATCATAATTCTGGCACCTCACACCTGTCATCACTATGGCAAACTTGCGATGCTTCTTTTATCTTGTTAATTAAATTTAAATGCCATCTTGTATCAATACCTTCGCCTTTGGCGAAGGTATTGAATTATCAAATGATTATTAATCGAACTTGTTCTGCACCTCTTTTTTCGAAAAATTCTAATGTGTCAATCAATGCTTCTAGGTCAATAATTGTTGCCTCTTTGCGATAAATATCAGATGACTCAACCTTGATATTGGTTAATAAACGCATTAATGTATATGCCTCCCAAGTCAACTCTTTTAAAGAATACCAAGACATAATATGAAATTCATTGAACGCTGTTACAAACTCCTCCTCTGACAAACTAAGATGATTTCGTTTGTTATATAGGGCATAATCCTCTTCAGTATAATAGCGTAAACTATCTGTATGATAACTAATCCTTAAAGTTTTTGTCACTTTACACAAAGACACTGGAGCCCTATCTGCCAGTTGTTTAAACAAAATTTCTATCTCTTCTGGAGCAAAGCCATGACAAAAACCATCTAAAAGAGATAAAAAATCAACAAGCTCATTTCCTCGTATTTGACCTGAATGCCTAATTGATAAACAATCCCCCCCGCTGTCTTCTACACATATTGAGTAACTCATTTTAGAATGTCCTTTTACTTAGGCAAGTCTGATGGTTGTAATTCAATCCCACCTAACTTGATAAGGTGGCGGCGGGCACCACTACTAATATTATTCACATCAAGCAAAAACGTGCCAGGATCAACTTGATCTTTAACCGTGTTCCACTACTCCCTGTCTGATGCAACAAATCCCCGTACGGCTCATACGTATTGATTGTCTCAATCGTATTCCCCACCATCTCCACACGGACACTGCCTAAGCCATCCGTTAGCAAGTAACGCATCTCGCTCCCATTATCTTGAGCGATGCGGGCGTGACCCATCAGGTAGTAATTTGTAGCGGTATCACTTTCCGCCACGAGCACTTGGGCTAAGCCTTGTAAATCCTGAATATAAGTCGTCGTGATGGGGGTCGTGCCACTGTACACAACTTGTTGGAGGCGGGTCCGGTTGCCGTCATAATGATAATCTGCGACCGCCGCATAACTATTCGTTACATAAACCGTCGCCGTCACCATCAAATTCCGCTGGTCGTAGCCGTAAATCTTCGTTCCGTTTGTCCATTTGATACTGAACTAAAATACTACTCTACTCACGATTTTAGACCTATTCCCCCGCTTGTCCATTCGTTAAAACAAATTATCAGGACGAGGTGAACCCCGTTTGAGTGTACGCTGCGCACCCTCTATATCTCCAACCGCTTCATAAGCTTTTGCTAAGCCTCTTATATAGTACCCCCACCTATAGGGTGTTTTGGCCTCTTCACATAGAGAAAGCGTTTGTTCAAAATGTTTTATAGCCATTTCATATTCTTCTGTTTCCATAAAGGAATAGGCTAAATGTGATGTTATTAACGGCATATTTTGACAATTTAAATGAATAGCGTGATACAAATAATTGCGTGCTTTTTTATGATTATTCAACCTACCATACGCAAATGCAAGCTGTTGAAGAATGTGGCAGGAAAATTCAGCATAATCATGTTGTTCAAACAATGACATTGCCTGTTCATAATAAGCAATTGCTTCATTAATTACTGTACTATCACCCTTTGATGCCCAATTCAATAACCCGCCAAGATGCATATATACGCGCCCTAACAAAACATAATTATCAGTTGTTTTAAGCAGCTCAATAGCTTTCAAATGAGCTTGACAAGAAAGGTATATATCCTCAAACTCATAAGCAACAGATAAAAGCAACCAGTGATGAATAACTATGTCCATTGTTTGCGGTTTGGTTAAATCAGCGTTACTTATTTGCTCTAAAGTTTGCTTAATAAACCTTTTTCGGTATTTATCATTCCTAAAAGAATTTTTAGTTTCGGTATCAACAAGCAATAAATTCATAAGATTTCTTGGCTTTATCTAGATATGACATAATCAAAAGGTAATTGTCTAACGATAAACTTTGCAACATTTTCATGTAAAATTAGTCGTTCACCTTCACCTTCGCTTCGATAATCATCATGTAAATTTGGGGGAACAAAAATGTATTCCTCAGGAACATTTAATTCATATAATTTATTAGCCGGATTATTTGCAATACTATAAGCCCAATAATCTTGACTATAACGCAAAAGATCAGGATCTGTAGTAGCTGATACAAATGGGCTTTTTTCTCTATTTATACCTTCCACATGCTCATATGCCATTCCCATCAATTCGTCATAACTAGCATTCTGAATATCTGGACTATTAGGTGAATATCGTGGTTTCATAAAAACACCACCATCTGTTCTGTTTGGATTGTCAAATCTATACAGCGTAATACATCTATTATGAACCAACCATTCTCCATCACCCACAAAAAATGTATGGGCGATATCTACGGTAAGATCATACATGACTCTCTGTTGAGTAACAATTCGGATTTGTGAAATCAATCCAGTCAAGCCATTCGCACTGAATATCTTAGTCCCAATTGTTAAATCAATGGCTCTAATCCATTCACCCTCTGCCGTATAAAAAGGATGCTCGGGGGTGGTGACAACAATTTCATCATCAATTGTCAGATAAACGAGAACTGAATCAATATGTTCCCATACATAAGTAATAGGATAGGCAACAATTGTCTGTGTAGCTTCATCATAAGCCCAAACTACATCACCAATATCAAGGGTGCTGATTTCTTGCAAACCATTTGGTGTTGATACCAATGTGTCTGCGGAAAAACTATGTGCACATGAAGAAGATGCTTGTGCATAGCGGGCTTCAGATGATTGCTCAATAAATTCTTCAAGAACTTGTCTTCGCGCCGCTCTTATAAGTTCTTGTTCTACGAATCTATGAATATCTTGCCAAGGATCATTTGGCTCATTAGGTATAGTCGGCAAGGGAATAGGGTTAATATTGGATGTTGATGCTTTAGCAATTAATTTGGCGACATCATTACATAAATTCCCCAACCCATCCCAGATTGTTCCAACAGCTTCACCTAAACCATTTTGGTTAACAATAGTATTATAAGCTATTGCACTGCCTCCAATAATGACAGTGGCTTTAGCTGCTGTGACTATTCCACCACCGCCATATCCCCCGCCACTAAACCCTCGGCCTGCCCCCATACAACTATTAGAAGCTATCTGATAACCAGCTACCGTACAATTCCCGCTAGGATCGGTCAGCAAAACAGGATTAGAATGGGCATAGCTGTAACCATGCATCGTTCCCGGCACCCTCGGCTGCCCCGCATACGCATCCCGCCCCATAAACTGCATCAAATCACTGCTATAATAACGAGCGCGGAGATAAATTAAGCCCGTATCTTCATCATACTCCTCCCCAGCAAACCCATACACCGACCCACTACTTCCTGTCTGAGCCAATAAACTGCCGTATGGTTCGTAGGTGGAAATGGTGTCCACAGTGGCACCCACCATCTCCACGCGGACACTGCCTAAGCCATCCGTTAACAAGTAACGCACCTCACTCCCATTATCTTGAGCGATGCGGGTGTGACCCATCAGGTAGTAATTTGTAGCGGTATCACTTTCCGCCACAAGCACTTGGGCCAAGCCTTGTAAATCCTGAATATAAGTCGTCGTGATGGGGGTGGTGCCACTGTACACAACTTGTTGGAGGCGGATCCGGTTGCCAACAAAATACTGTTCCTATACAGGCATAGTTTTCACTTAAGGGTAATTGGGTCTGCCAAATTGCCTATGTTTTGGTTTTGAGTCTAAATTTTCTAAGTATGGGATAGCATATTGGTATAATTTTGACACTGTGTCTTTACATTCATTAATTAACTGATCTTGATTTATAAAATACCACCAGTAATCCCTATCGTGCAAAGAATTTGCGTGTGGCCATACTTTTAAAAGATTTTTGTCGGTTTTTGCTAAAAATCTTCCCGGTGCTAATCTCTCTAATAAACGATAATCTTTAATTGTTGTTTTTAATGGAAAAAAAAGATAAAAAGTATTTCTATATAAATTAATAGTGTATTCTGTCACAGTTAGCATATCATATGTTCGTGCTTGTATTCCAATAGCGACATGAATATTTATTGTTAACTCTTTATAGAAACAAATTTCTCGATTGTAATCACCTTCAATTAATGGCCATTTGTCATCATTCAAAGAAAATCCTGAATTTTGTAGTGGCTTTCCTATAACACTTAATACAATTTCTCTAAATTGTTCAAAATCAACACTCATAAGTATACCCTTGTTACGGAATCGCACCGCTTTGCATCATTTTATTACCTGTAGCAATTAAAGTGGAGCCGGCAGTAATTGTAGCAGGATCATCAATTACGCCAGCACCCAAACTAATAATATCTGTTACTAATGTACTTACAATTATGACTCCTCCAGCTAATATAACAGCTGCTCCACAAACTTGTACAAGTCCCGAATTTCTTACTGGCTGCAATTGTGGCACCATGTTAGATGCCATTTGAAATTGCCAAGCTTTTTTTTCAATACGCCTTGTTGCATGATTATATGCATATACATATCCAGTTGGTGGAGGAGCTGTAGGTGCATTAACATCCCAATAAGTAATCACGCCTGGCACATCTTGCTCTGCCATAATAAATTTGGATGGGTTCATGGGATCTGGTCCAATTAACCGTTTACTCCCATAACTAGTTCCAAGAGTCAATTGAATGTTATAAGCATCAGCATAAGCATATATATACCACATCGCTGTTATAGCACCAATATCCCGGGCTGGTCTTGGCTTTATTTCAAATAATTCTAGATCCTTGATTATATCAGCACGTCCTGTATTATTAGTGATAGCACTCATTCCCGGTGTCCACCCACATACAAGACTCCAATAAGATACACCAGTTATGCTATCACAAAACTTCTTTATGCGATATTGCCCATGTACAGATGCACCAGGAATTGATACTTCTATATCTGCATTAGGATATCGTTCAAGGTATTCTATTTGAATCATTTTATGAATTATAACTCCTCTTAGTAGATTTGAAGGACTATAGCCTGATGGATCAACTAAATTAACAGGGTTAGAATGCGCATAGCTGTAACCATGCATCGTCACTGGCATACGTGGCTGTCCCGCATACCCATCCCGACCCATAAACTGCATCAATTCAGGTGAGTAATAGCGTGCTCGGAGATACACCAGCCCCGTCCCCACGTCATACTCCTCGCCAGCAAAGCCATAAACTGAGTCACTACTGCCTGTCTGGTGCAACAAATCTCCATATGGTTCATAGGTGCTAAAGGTGTCAATCGTACTGCCAACCATCTCCACACGGACACTACCCAAGCCATCAGCAAGGAAATAACGAACTTGGCTACCATTATCTTGCGCAATCCGGGCGTGACCCATCAGATAATAATTCGTCTCGGCCGACCCCTCGGCCACCAGCACCTGCGCCAACCCCTGCAAATCCTGAATATAAGTGGTGGTAATCGGCGTTGTACCACTATAAACAACCTGCTGAAGGCGAGTTCTATTGCCATCATAATGATAATCAGCCACCGCCGCATAACTATTCGTCACATAAACCGTCGCCGTCACCATCAAATTCCGCTGGTCGTAGCCGTAGATTTTGGCGCCGCTGGTGACAATGCCAGCTGGGCGGATGTTGGTGAGGTTGCCGTTTTGATCGTAGCTGTAGCTGGTGGTGACGCCGCCTTGATTGGTCAAAACCAACTGATTGCGCTCATTGACGGTTCGGGTCGTTACCTGTGTGCTGGTAATGGTCTCCGTGTAGACGGTCAGATTGCCAACCGCGTCATATAAGTAATCAAACTCAGCATCAACTGAACCCGTATAAACCGCCCCCACCACCCGATACAACGGGTCATACGTATACGTCACCGTCGTCTGCACCCCAGGCTGGAACCAATACGCCGCCCCACCATCAACACCCACCTCATCATCAAGCGGTGCCCCTATCAAATGATGACCGCCAGCCAAGGCCACACTTAAACCGAATTGGTCATTGCTGTCACTATCGTCAGCCGTTACAGCCATTACCTCCGTCCACGTCTCATCAGCCTCCCGCGTAAACAGATAAACAGAACCCGTATCCGTCACCATCCCAATATCATGCAACGGCGCTCCCACAAAAACGGTATCCCCCTCTAAAGCCACATCCCAACCAAACGTATCTAAGTTGTCGCGGTTAGCGGGATAAAACTCATCTTCTCCTGTCCACACTTCCCCATCTCGGGTAAAAG
>DATHYN010000407.1:0-8841 GCA_035459145.1 Anaerolineae bacterium
CCACCTATCATCACGCAGAAGGATAGCAATGCCCCCCCCTCTTCCCCCCCCATTGTCCCCCCCAATCCACAATCCTCACCACCAGCTAAACCGAACGATGATGAAGATGATACTATTTCCATTTTTGATTTAATGGATGAACCTTCCACCCCCCAACCCAGTGTCACCACCCCACCACCCTTAAATGTCACCCCACCAACAGCAACCATCGATACCCCACCACTCCCCTTAACCACCCAGCCTACCAAACCAATCGAAACAAATAAACCCCCATCATCACCCACAGAACCGACTCGCACCGTTAATACCCCACCCCAATCATCGCCCCCATCATCTTCATCTTCCCAAAATAGTGGCCGCAACAGCGGCCGCAACAGCGGCACCAACACCCCACCTCCACCACCTATATTCGCCCCCGGTCAAGCACCCTCCCCCGCCCCACCCGAACGTGACCCCGATGCCACCCTCGTCCAACCCCGAACCGCGTTTCCTGGCGAGACCCAAATCCAACCACCTATGCGCCAGCCTGTTCGCGAAACACCTCAACCGAAAAAAGTGATGGTGGATACCCCCTCTCCCAAACAGCGTGGTGGCCGTCAATCTGGTTGGTTCCGCAACTGCTTGATTCGTAGCGTCGTTATCCTTCTCGCCCTCACCCTCCTCGGCCTCATCGGTGGCACCATCGGCGGCATCCTCGCCTACCGCGCCATCGCCAGTGACCTCCCCGACCCCCGTGAACTCGAAAACCGCGCCAGCAACTTCGAAACCGCCCTCATCTATGACCGCAACGGCCAAGAACTGTACGCCCTCAACGACCCCAACGCCGGCAACCGCACCCACGTCCCCCTCAGCGAAATCGCCATCGTCCTCCAACAAGCCACTATCGCCACTGAAGATGCCGGCTTCTACACCAATCCCGGCTTCTCTCCCGTCGGTATCGTTCGTGCCGTCTATCTCGCCATCCGTGAACAAGAGGTCGTCTCCGGGGCCAGCACCATTACCCAACAGCTCGTCCGTGCCATCCTCCTCGATGAAGAAGAACGCACCCAACGCACCGCTACCCGCAAAATCAAAGAGATCATCCTCGCCGCCGAACTTTACCGTACCTATCCCGGTGTCGAAGGCAAAGAGAAAATTCTCGAACTATACCTTAACGAAATCTATTACGGCAATCTCGCCTACGGCATTGAAGCCGCGGCCCAAACCTACTTCGATAAATCAGCCGCCGACCTCACCCTCGCTGAAGCCTCCCTCCTCGCTGGCCTCCCCCAAGCCCCCGCCGCCTGGGACCCTTACAGCGCCCCTGAAAAAGCCCTCGGCCGCCAATCCGAAGTCCTCTTCCTCATGACCAAAGCCGGCTACATCACCCCCGAAGAAGCCCAAGCCGCCCTCAACGAAATGACCCCCATCGTCCGCAATATGCAACGCGACTTGGTCGACATCAAATACCCCCACTTCATCTTCACCGTCCTCCAACAGCTCGAAGAAGCTGGCGATGCCCAATCTATCTATCGCGGCGGCCTCCGCATCTACACCACCATCGACCCCACCACCCAAGAACTAGCCGAAAACGCCGTCGCCAACGCTCGCCCCAACTTTAACGCCGGCGGCGCCAATAACGCCGCCATGGTCGTCGCTGACCCCGCCACTGGCCAAATCCTCGCCCTCGTTGGTAGCGCCGACTTCTACGATGAGACCATCAGCGGCCAAGTCAATATGGCCCTCCAACCCCGCCAACCAGGCTCAACTATCAAACCATTGGTCTACCTCGCCGCTATGGAACAAGGCTGGACCCCTTCAACCCTCATCTGGGATGTCGAAACAGAATTTGATGGCGGCCAAAACCAACCGCCTTACATCCCTAAAAATTATGACGATAGCTTCCACGGCCCCCTCCGCCTCCGCCCCGCCCTCGGCAACTCCTACAACATCCCCGCTGTCAAAGCCCTCGAATATGTCGGCGTCTGCCCCTTCATCGAACGCATGAACCAGCTCGGCATCAACTCCCTCCAAGATACCGGTTGTGCCGAAGTCGGCCAACCACGCAACTATGGCTTAGCCCTCTCTCTCGGCGGCGGCGGCATCAGCCCCTTCGAAATGACCCAAGTTTATGGCCTTCTCGCCAACAAAGGCGTTTACGCCCCTCTGCACACCATTAGCCGTATCGAAAATCGCGAAGGGGATATCCTCTTTGAGCGCGAAATACCAACCGCCGACAATGGCCTCTTCAATCCCGATATTCTCAACCCCAACCAACGTGTCGACCCCGCCCACGCTTACCTCCTCTCCGATATCCTCTCCGATAACCAAGCACGCCAACCATCCTTTGGTCAAAACAATCGTCTCATGATTCCGGGCCACCGTGTCGCCGCCAAAACGGGCACCTCTGGTACTCGTGGTAGTGATGTCCGCGACGGCTGGACAATTGGCTACTCTCCCTATGTCGTCACCGCCGTTTGGGTCGGCAACACCGACAACGAAACGGTTAATCCTGGTCAATCTGGCTATGGCCTCGCCTCCCCCATCTGGAACAACTTTATGACCGCCTACCATGCTGGCCGCCCCTTACGTGAATTCACCCCGCCTAGCAATATCCAAGCGGTTGAAATCTGTGCCGATTCGGGAACCAAACCAAGTACCGGCTGTCTCAATCGCCGCACCGAAATCTTCCATCAAGACACCCCCCCCCTCCCCAGTAACCAAGATTTCATCCAACCGATCGCTATCGACTTGTGGACCAATCAAATCGCTAACGAGCATTGTAACGATGCTATCTACGAAGCCAATTTCTTCAATCTCCTCTACAGCGGTCGCCAAAGCGTCCAAAACCGTGAACAAAGCGCTGCTCAAAAATGGTTGCAAGAAACTGGGGCCGGACGTAGCTGGGTGGCCGAGCGTCAACTCGTTTTCCCCCTTCGTCTCCCTCCCAGTAACAGCTGTCAACCCGGCCAAGAGCGCCCCCAAGTCAGCATCACTCAACCACAAGCAAATGTCAAAGTCACTGATATCATCGAAATTATCGGTACCGCCAACGCCCCCAACATGAGCAACTACCAACTCGAATATGGCCTCTCCCACGATCCACAGGGCTGGGCCCCGATTGGTGACCGTCGCTCCGAACCGGTCGTTAATGGCCTGTTAGGTACATTAGACACCAACAGCTTACCCAGCGGCCCCATTACTATCCGCCTAACCGTTTTTGGCCCCGATAACCCCCTCACCGAAGCCAACGACCCTGTTCAAGCCAGCTTCCGCCTCCCCTTCTTCATCCTTGAACCGACCCCGACGCCCACCCCCTCACCTACCGCTACCCCCACCGAAACCCCCACTCCTACCATGACCCCCATCCTCGCCACCCCTGACGATCCGCCACCAACTATCGATCCCCCCGTCACCCCTCCTCCCGAAATAACGCGCGAACCCACTCCCACCCCCATCATCATCACCCCCTAAAACATACCCCAAAGGCCCAGTCCGAACAATTCGGACTGGGCTCGATTTCACTCAATCTTTGCGACTCGCATATTGCTTCCACATCATTCATTACATATAATTAGCAAATAGAGTATTAAACGGTACCAGTACCAAGTACTCCTTTTCCACCATAATTTTGACCCTCCCCTATACCCTCCCACAACGCTTCATAAACGGTCAAAACATAATAACCTGAGTATCAACAATTCCCCCCCCTCCCAACGTCATTTCAAGTGGAATTTTACCCGCCTCCCCATTTAGAACCTACCAATCGACAAAGGGTAAAATGGAATCGAGAAATCTACCCTAAAACTACCCTAACCAACACTCACCTCGGCTTGATTAATTATCGAACTCAGGTTAATAGAGAACCCATCACACACGCTCTTCTCTACTAAATTCTATGTACTCACTAAACCCATTATGTATAAAAAACGCTTAATTCTTTATCTTTTTCTTCTACTAACCCTATTATCATGCCAAACACCACCCAAACTTGGTGACTCACGCCTGAAATTGGCCGGCAGTACCACAGTTGAACCGATGGCCCGTGATCTCATCACCGCCTTCCAAGAGCGTGATCCAACTAATAACATCACAATTCGTGCCGGTGGCTCCGGCATTGGTATCAAAGGGGCTGGCTATAACGCCCTTCACATTGGTATGGCTTCACGCCAAATAAACCCCAGCGAATTTGAGCTATGGCCTAATCTACAACAAATTCCTATCGCCCGCGATGGTGTCGCCGTCGTCGTCAATCGCCAACTATATGATGCTGGTGTGCAAGCTCTTTCTATCGATCAAATCGCCGCCATCTGGCGCGGTGACATCACAAATTGGCAACAAGTTGCTGGCCCCAATCAACCTATTACTGTTTATGACAAGGAGCTAACCGGTGGCACCCGCTCAATTTTTGCCCAGATTGTCCTCGGCGAGAATGATACCAATGCCCCTGACGGTATCATCATTAGCAGCAGTGAGGATGCGATTATCGCTATTCTTGAAAACCCTTATGCCATCTCAATTGTCTCCTTCGCTTGGCAAACGGAAGAGGTCGTTGGCCTCAGCATCATCACCGCCGATGGCACCCCCATCCCCCCCACCGCCAACAATGTCGCCACCAATCGCTATCCCATCACCCGTGACCTCAATTTCGTCATTAACGGTGAGCCCACCCCTCTAGCCAACCAATTCATCCAATTTGCCCTCTCCCCAACGGGACAACAAATCGCGCTTGATAATGGCTATCTCTCCGTAATTACTGCCCCAAACGAGGATTAACCTCATGTTTTCGACCATTTATCGCAAAATTTTGTTTGCCTTTGTCCCCAGCGCCATCCTCCTTCTCATACTTGGCTTTCTAGCCCTGAACCGCGCCACACAAAGCAACCAACTCGCCAAACAGAATTACACCCAAGGGCTAACCAATGTCAAACAAATAGGGGATGCCATCACCTCTGCTTTACGCGTTCGCGAACATCTCTTACTACTCAACAACGTTACCGCCAACGAAGAAAAGGTGCGCCAAAAAGAGCTCATGGACTCCTTTGATGCGCAAACGCTCATCCTCATCGACGATTATCGACGCCAAGCAACCAATCCTAATATCATCACCTTACTAGATGAGTTTGCCCGTGATTGGCAAGCGTATCAATTAGCCAGTATTAATGTTATTCAACTCAGTCTCTCCGGTGAAACTGATAATGCAACCACCTTGTTGATCGGTGATGTCTCACAACATCTTAATCATGCTATTGATATCCTTCTTTTAATTCAAGATATTGAAGACAATTTAGCCATTGCGCGCTACGATCAGGGCCAAGAACTATACCAAAACACCCAAAATATTATCATTATCGGTACCGCTTCCGCCATTCTGCTCACCATCCTCTTCGCCTTCCTTGTGGCCCGCAATATCGGCCTAACTATCGCCCAAATAACGGACACGGCCACTCAAATCGCCAATGGTGACTTTAACCGCCAAGTGACCATCCACACCAGTGATGAACTGCAAACACTCGGCCAATCCTTCAACCAAATGACCAAAAACCTGCGCCAATATATCATTGCCGAACAAGATTTACGCCACGAAGCAGAAGAAAGTCGCCACCAAGCCGAAGAAGCACAAGCCGAAGCAGAAGCCGCCAATCGTGCCAAAAGCGTCTTTCTCGCTAATATGAGCCACGAACTACGCACCCCCCTCAATGCCATCCTTGGCTTTGCCCAACTGATTAAACGAGACACAACGTTAGCTACTGTGCACCGCAAACAGATCAGTATCATTCACCGTAGCGGCACCCACCTCTTAGACTTGCTCAATGATATTCTAGCCATGTCCAAAATCGAAGCTGGTCATACGGTGGCTGAAAACAGCAACTTTAACCTGTACCAGCTTCTCAAAGATATCACCGAAGCCATGTCCATTCGCGCCATGGAACGTGATATCCATTTTGTTGTCACTCAAAGTGACAACCTCCCCCCTTATGTCCATACTGACCAGAAAAAGCTACGCCAAATTATTCTCAACTTAGTTAGCAACGCCATCAAATTTACCCCACCAGGTGGTGATGTCACCGTAAACGTGACTTACCCCCAAAGCAACACCTTACACATCGCTGTCACCGATACTGGCATCGGCATCCCTCCTGAAGATATAGACCGCCTTTTTGAAGCATTTTACCAAACAGAACATGGCCGCCAAAATGAACAAGGTACCGGCCTCGGCCTCGCCATCTCCCAACAATTTGTCCACCTCCTCGGCGGCCAAATCAACGTCGACAGCACCGTCGGCCAAGGCACCACCTTCGCCTTCACCGCCCAAATAACCCCCGTCACCTCCCCCACCCCCCAACTCAACACCGCCCCACGCACCATCCAATCCCTCTCCCCCGGCCAAGCCCCATACCGCATCCTTGTGGCCGAAGATAAATGGGAAAACCGCGTCCTCTTAGCCCAACTGCTCCAAACCATCGGCTTTCAAGTGCGCGAAGCCGTTAACGGCCAACAAGCTGTCGACTTAACCACCAAATGGAAACCACATCTCATCTTTATGGATATGCGCATGCCGATTATGTCTGGCTACGAAGCGACCATGCAAATTAGAAACCAAGCACAGGATGTAATCATCATCGCCCTCACCGCGAGCGCTTTCGAGCAAGAACGAGAAGAAATCCTTGCGGCCGGTTGCGACGATTTCATCACCAAACCGTATCAAGAAACCTATCTTCTCGAACGTATCGCCCATCATCTCGACCTCCAATACATTTATGCCGATGACACTCCCCCCGATGTTTCCCCACCGCCAGCCCCAATCAATAATGAGATTGATATCTCTCAATTGCCAGCAGCGTTGTATCAACAGTTGGCCGAGGCTGCCCATACTTTACGTACCAGCGAAATCCAACGCTTACTCCCTAAAATTGAACAATTTAGCCCCCCTCTCGCCGATAAGCTGAGTACGCTATTAAATCAATTTGATTTTGAAACCATCATTGACCTCATCACAACAACTAAGGAGTAACCTATGTCTCAACCAAACAAAGGGAATATTTTAATCGTTGATGATACCCCCGCTAACTTACAACTATTAGCCAACTTGTTAAGCGATCACGGCTACGAACCACGACCAGCCCCCAACGGCCGTCTCGCCCTCGCCGCCGCCCGTCGCTTCCCCCCAGACATCGTTCTCCTCGATATCAACATGCCTGATATGAACGGCTTTGATGTCTGCCGCGCCTTTAAACAAGATGCGCAACTCAAAGAAATACCTATCCTCTTTATCAGCGCCCTCAATGCCACCGAAGACAAACTAACCGCCTTCGACGCCGGCGGCGTCGACTACATCACCAAACCCTTCCAATTCGCCGAAGTCCTCGCCCGTGTCGAAACCCACCTCAAACTAGCCCGCCAACAACGTGAAATCGAACAACTACGTCAACAGGAACGTGACCATTACGAAAATCTGACCCAAATGAAAAATGATGTCCTCCAAACCGTCTCCCACGACCTACGCAATCCGCTCACCGCTATCACCGCCAGCCTTGAAATGCTGCACGCAACTAATGCCATCAATCCTGAAGATGAGTTCGCCCAACGCTTTATGCTCCTCATCGAACGCGCTACTAAACAAATGACAACCTTAATCACTGATGTCCTCGACTTAGCCCGGTTAGATACCGGTGTCGCCCTCACCCCCCAACTAACTGATATCGACCCATTCCTACGCTCTATCGCCCACGACTTCGAACCAAATGCCCAGCAAAAAAACCACACGCTTACTTTTAACCCGTTAAACCACTCCTGCTACGTGAATATCGATCAAATCAACATGACCCGCGCTATCGGCAATTTGCTCTCCAATGCCATCAAATATACCCCTAAAGGTGGTCAAATAACGCTCTCCCTCACCACAACCCCCACCCATGCCCAAATTCATGTTCAAGACAATGGCCTCGGCATCCCCACGGAAGACATCCCCCACCTCGCCCAAAAATTCTATCGCGTTAACCAAGAAAGCCATATGGAACAAGAAGGCACTGGCCTCGGCCTCGCCTTCGTCTTCACCCTCGTCGACAAACACAACGGCCACATCAACATCGACAGCGCCCTCGGCCAAGGCACCACCATCACCGTTAATCTCCCTCTGGCTTCTCTACCAGCATAATCGTCGCCTCATCCTCCCCCGCCAATAACGCCTCCAATTGACCATGCGTCAATGCTGTTAACGCCGCCTCAAACTCCTCCCGCCGCTCACGCCGTAACCGCATCTCCATCATCACATCAACCCCAAAATCCTCCTCTTCTATCACCCCCTCATACTCCTCAACCAACAAACGCACCTGCTCCAACCAACTATACGGCATCGACAACAGCAAAGAAACTGTCGCTACCTTCTCCGCCCACCTCACATCTTCTAAAACCGCCCTAATCGCATCCCCATACGCGCGCACCAACCCCCCCGTACCCAACTTCGTCCCGCCATAATAACGTGTCACCACCGCCGCCACATCCCCTAAACCACTTCCCTGTAAAACAGCTAACGCTGGCCTTCCCGCTGTCCCCGATGGCTCCCCATCGTCACTACAATGCGCCGTTACCGCCCCTCCATGTCCCACCACAAACAACGGCACATTGTGGGTCGCATCCGCGAATTCCGCCTTGACCTCAGCAATAAACGCTTTCGCTTCCTCCACCGTAAATACTGGCCCCAACGTAGCGATAAAGCGTGAATTCAACACCTCAATCTCACTCCGCACCCGCTTCGCTGGTATATATCGTTTACCCACAACTATTGCTACTCCCTACGCCGATAAAATGAAATCGTGACCAATTCATCCCCAACCTCCCGCGCCTGATGCACACTCTCCG
>DATHYN010000408.1:0-24742 GCA_035459145.1 Anaerolineae bacterium
CGACCTGATCGACATTGCGCGCGACGCCCTCCAATCCCCTCCCCCCCAATCACTCCCCTTCAGCCTCTTCATCACCCTCGGCAGCCTCACCGGCGGTGCCGGCGGCACCCTCATCGCCGAACAACTCGAACTTTGGCGCGCCCAATCCCCACCACCCACCACCGCCACCATCGCCACCTGGCTCCGCGAAAATATCACCCGCAACCCACCCCTCCGCCACGGCCTCGATAACCTCCTCCACGGCCTCCAAGCCATCCCCAACATCCAAGCCCACCTCGACGCCAGCGAAAAAACATGGTTCAATAACACTCTCCTCGAAGAACTCGCCCAACTCGGCAACCTCGACCTCTTCGCCGACCAACTCGTCCGCCATAACAACAACTACCTCAACAGTAACCACCCCCAAAATCCCGACGCCCTCCGCCAACAATATTGCCACCACCTCATCAATACCACCCGCCACCTCTCCATCACCGGCGTCGACCCCCACGCCCCCCGCGACGCCGCCGCCAACCTCAACCTCGAAAGCGTCTACACCACCCTCTTCACCCACAGCGTCGCCATCACCAGCAACACCCTCCTCCGCGAAACCATCTCCGCCGACGGCCAATTCATTCCCGCCATCAACCAACTCAACCACCAACGCTATCTCATCCTCCTCGGCCCCCCCGGCGCCGGCAAAAGCACCTTCGTCAACTTCCTCGTCCTCTGCCTCGCCGGCCACGCCACCAACCACGACCAACTCAACCTCGCCCGCCTCACCGCCCCCGTCCTCCTCGACTCCGATGACGATCTCCCCACCCCCCAAACCTGGGACCACGGCCCCCTCCTCCCCCTCCGCATCCTCCTCGCCGACTTCGTCAACGCCGCCCTCCCCGCCGCCGATGAGGATGTCTCCGGTGACATCCTCTGGCGCTTCATCCAACGTGACCTCGCCCAACACAACCTCACCCCCTACGCCCCCTTCCTCCGCCGCGAACTCGTCGAACGTGGCGGCCTCCTCCTCCTCGATGGTCTCGATGAAGTTCCCCCCACCGATATCCTCCGCACCCAACTCAAAGAAATTGTGGCCGATTTTGCCGTTACCTTTCCCCGTCTCCGCATCCTCATCACCAGCCGTACCTTCGCCTACCAAAAACAAAACTGGCGCTTCCCCCACTTTACCGAACTCATCCTCGCCCCCTTCGGCACCCACCAACTACGTGACTTCGTCGCCCGCTGGTACGCCAATATCGCCCCCCTCAATGACCTCTCCCCCGATGAGGCTCAAGCCCAAGGCGAACTCCTCCACCGCTCTATCCTCGCTAGCAAACGCCTCACCAGCCTCGCCGAACGCCCCCTCCTCCTCACCCTCATGGCCAGCCTCCACACTTGGCGCGGCGGTAGCCTCCCTGAACGACGCGAAGAACTTTACGCCGATACCGTCGACCTCCTCTTCGACGCTTGGGAAGGTCAACGCGTCGTCCACAAAGCTCCCGACCAACTCGTCGTCACCCAACCCAGCCTCGCCCAATGGCTCGGCGTCGAACGTGGCCAAATCCGTGACACCCTCTATACTCTCGCCTTCCACGCCCACAACGCCCAAACCGACCTCTCCGGTACCGCCGATATCAGCGAAACCGACCTCGTCGACGCCCTCATCGGCCTCAACCAAAACCCCGATATCCGCTATCACGACATCGTCAACTTTATCAAGGGTCGCTCCGGTCTGCTCGTCGCCCGCATGAGCCAAGTCTACACCTTCCCCCATCGCACTTTCCAACTCTACCTCGCCGCCTGCTACCTCACCGACCACGACTATCCCTACCACATCGCTCGCCTCACCTGCACCGACCCCGACCGCTGGCGTGAAGTCGCCCTCCTCGCTGGTGCCAAAGCCTCCCGCGGCAGTAGCTCCGCCATCTGGAACCTCGTCGAACAACTCTGCCCCGACCCCTACGACCCCATCCGTCACACCGCTCCCCACGCTTGGGGCGCCCACGTCGCCGGCCAAGCCCTCATCGAAATCGCCAACCTCGGCCGTCAACGTCCCCAAGACGAAAAACTCGTCAATCGCGTCCGTAACTGGCTCAGTCACGTCATTCGCCTCGACCACCTGCCCGCTGTCGAACGCGTCCGCTCTAGCCGTAACCTCGTCCGCCTCGGCCCCCTCCGTCCCGAACTCACCGATCTCTTGCAAACACAATTTTGCTTCGTCCCCCGCGGCTCATTCTGGATGGGTGATGAGGCCCAACTGCACCAAAACAACTATCTCAATTACGATTACTGGATCTCTCGCTTCCCCGTCACCCAAGCCCAATTTCGCCCCTTCGTCGACGCCGGTGGTTACGAAAACAGCGACTACTGGGCCGAAGCAGAAATAACCGGCGTTTGGCGCAACGGCCGCGTCAAAGGCTGGGAAGTCGTCGACCAAGAACCGCGCCAAGAACCGTACGATTTTGGCTATCCCTTTAATTTACCCAACCACCCCGTCGTCGGTATCACTTGGTACGAAGCCCTCGCTTTTTGCCGCTGGCTCACCGAAACATGGAGCCTCTCCGGTGACATTCCACCCGGCTGGGCCATTCATCTGCCGTCTGAGGCCGAGTGGGAAAAAGCCGCCCGCGGCGGCTTCGATATCCCCCGCCAACCCATCATCCGCAACCTCACCACCGCCCCCTTCGGCGTCCCCGCCCGCTTCCCCCTCACCCCCAACCCCAATCCCCAACGCCGCTTCCCTTGGGGCAACAACGCTGACCCCGAACGCGCCAACTACACCGACACCGACATCGGTGCCAGCAATGGTGTCGGCTGCTTCCCCCACGGCCTCAGCCCCTACGGCTGCGAAGAACTAATCGGCAATATCTGGGAATGGACCCGCTCCCTCCCCGACCCCTACCCCTACAACCCCCACGACGGCCGCGAAAACCTAACCCGTCGCGGCAGCCGCGGCCTCCGCGGCGGTGCCTTCTACAGCCATGCCCACGAAGCCACCGCCCTCTACCGCGACGGCGACTACCCCTTCCTCCGCTACCGTGGCAACGGCTTCCGCCTCGTCGTCATCCCCGCCTAACTTAGCCACACAATTTTGCCCAATTGCCAGCCATCCGTAATGACGCGGCATTGTGCGCCTAAACAAACCCGTCCCCGCCCAAACTTCTCTCGCACAATGCCGCGTCCCCCATCATCCACCAAATACCACACTCTCCCCTCGGCCTCCCGCCCCTCCCATCCCTCCCACCAAACCTCCTCTCCTCGCCAACAACAAAAAATCCCCAAAATCCGCGCCAAATTCTTCAAACCTCCCCCCCCACCACCTACTTCATCAACCGCCACCCCCCCATACTACCATCAAAATACAACACCCCCTCACCCTCATACCATTCCGGCACCCCCAATAACCAATCACCACCAAACACCACCGGCTTCCCCGTTAACACCTCACGACCATCCCCATCCACTTCCAAAATTGTCCACGGTATCCCCCCCCCTCGGCCCACCAAATACCTCTCACCCACCCACCTCAACTCCATCATATTCGGCCACGACTGCAACACCTCACCCCCCACCGACATCTGCACCGACATAAATTCCGTATCAGTCGCCCCCTGAATCACAAAACTTTGACTATCTGGTGCCCATTGCGGCGGCAACCGCCACCCTTCATCGCCAGCCACCTTCAACTCATCCACCACCATCCCCGTTTGCGTCTCTAAATCCAAAACCACATAGCCGCTCCAATCCACCCGCGCCCAACTCAAATACCGACCATTTGGTGACCACGATGGCATCTTCACCTCGACCCCATCATCCCAATCCAACCCAAAATTCGACCATACCAACGGCGCCGACGTCTCCGTCATCACATCAAACAACCAACCTTCCCCCCCATCTTCATACGCTAACCATCGCCCCTGTGGATTCGGCGCCGGCAAACCTACCTGCCCCTCTCCCTCCACCTCATGCAACCAATGATAGGTGCTCCCATCCACCTTCACCACACCCGTTTCCACCGGCCCATAATAAGCCGACACACCACTCCCATCATGCGCTACATTTAATATAATCCACTCCGGCTCCGCTTCCCACCAACTCATCAAATTAGCTTGCATCACATTACCAACTGGCAATAATATCGCTTCCCCACTGTCCCGATTATGCAAATACACTTCACCAGGATACGTTTCCACAAATGGATCAAACACCATATTCTCAAATGCAATCCCCCATTTCCCATCTGGCGACACACGCCAATTATTAGGTATCTCTACCCCTTCCCCCAACTCATTCACCCAATAACGACGCTCTCCCTCATCATAAATCCACCCCGCCGGCTTATTTACAGGTTCTTCTAACAACGGGAAATCACCAACCACCATCGTTGGCGTTGGCGGCACGCTCGTTGGTGTCACTGTCGGTGGCACAACCGTTGCCTTCACCGTAGGCGACAACGTCACCAATACATCTGGCGTCGGCGTCAATGCATTCGCCTCCGGCACGACCAGCACCGTCGTCGCCGTCGCCGTCACCTGACCCGCTTCCGCTCCGCCACCTACTGGCTCCGTCACACCAATAGTTGGTGATTCCACCGGTTGCCGCGTCACCTCTACCCCCCTCCCCTCTTCAACGCCATCTCCCCCACAACCAACCAAAACAACCATACCCAGTACACATACCACCATTAACAAATAAAACCGATTAATCACCAAAAACTCCTTAATTAAGTTACTCAATAGACTGTAAACTACATAATCTAAAAAATCACCGCCACAACTTCACCTTATTCACAAATAACCCAAATGACCCTAACCTTACCTCTAAATCAACAAAAAAAATCCCCAAAATCCCCAAAATCCGCACCAAAATCCACCAAACCTTCCTCCTACGCACAATCAAAATAGCAAACGCCAAATCACTCTACTCAAAACACCCATAAAAAGGGGACTCCATTATCTGCTGTCCATTATTCCAACAGTTCCCCGGCTGCCCATTAATATAGACCCAAAAACGTGTTTCTGTTGGCAATGATTCCCCATATCCATAAAAATTCCAGCCGCCTGTACATAAATTCTCTTCAGCCACCCAATCATCCCCAAAATACACATTCAAATCCATATCGGGCAAATATTTACCATCATGATGCGACGCCATTCGCCACCCCTCCCCAAATCTCTTCACACACATATCATTAGCCACCTCTAAACTGGTCAACTCTAAACCAACAACTGGCTCTGTTGCCGCCATAAAACCACCTAGCCACCCCCGATAAAACTCTTTAGGCATCGCATGCGCTTGACCCGTCACCTCATAATTAGGACGGGGCAACTCTTCCACCTTAACACACAAAATAGGCAAAGCCGCTATACAACTGGTATCCCCCTGATACGCATCACAACCCTGATTATCCCCTATTAACGGCCGTCCCCAGCAACCTGCTCCCAAAATATCATATTCTGTCGCTTCCCCGATTGGTGGTGAATCGATCACACCCCACGTCATCCCCGTCGCTACCTTACCATTACTAGGCGGTAATGTCACTAATACATCCGGTGTCGGCGTCAGCTCATTCCATTCGAGTATCGCTTCCGGTGTCGCCGTCCCCTCGGCCTCCTCACCCCCCACCACCGCCCGCGTAAACTCCGGCGTGGGCGACTCAACCGGCCGCCGCGTCACTTCCACCTGTACCGCCGGCTCTCCCCCCTGCGGTGCCCCACACGCTACCAAACACCCTAACAAAAACATCATCAATAAACTTATCCGTTTCATAGCAACTATCCTGTACCTTATACCTTCAACAAAATATCTGTCTATTTATTATACTATCATAAATTCACCACCAATCTATCCTTTTACCACTCTTTCCCTACTTTTAACCATCGCTCCCCGGCCCTAATTTTACTTCCACGCCATTCTGCATTAAAATTAGCCCATTATCTTTTTAAGAAGGAATATTTATGACCGCTACATCACCACAAACACCCCCCAATCGCCCTCTTGAGCCCCAAAAACGAGCCCTCATCGTCGGCGCTTCCCGCGGCCTCGGCGCCGCCCTCGCCCAAGAACTCGGCCGCGCCGGCTACCACCTCGCCCTCGTCGCCCGCAACCAAGATAACCTAGAAAAAGTCGCCCAAACCGTCAAAACCGCCACTGACCTCACCGTCCTCACCTACTCCCACGATGTCACCCACTTCGACCAAACCCCCGCCCTCTTCGATACCATCGTCACCGACCTCGGCGGCCTCGACCTCATCGTCTACGTCGCCGGTATCATGCCCCCCACCGACCTCGGCGAATTCAACACCCCCCAAGACCTAGACATCATGCGCGTCAACACCCTCGGCGCCATCGCTTGGCTTAATCCCGCCGCCCTCCGCTTCCAACGTGCCGGTCACGGCCACATCGTTGGCATCTCCTCCATCGCCGGCGACCGCGGCCGCATCGGCTTCCCCGCCTACAGCACCAGCAAAGCCGCCCTCACTACCTACCTCGAAGCCCTCCGCAACCGCCTCACCCGCCACGGCGTCACCGTCACCACCATCAAACCCGGCATGATGGAAACCGATATGCTCGCCCACGTCACCAAAAAAATGTGGCCCGTCACCCCCCGCTACGCCGCCGAAATCATTACCCGTGCTATCCTCAAAAAACGCCAAACCATCTATGTCCCCGCCCGCTGGCGCTTGGTTGCCCTCGTTATCCAACATATCCCTTCAATTATATTCCGCCGTCTCAACATCTAAACAACCATGAACAACGAAACGACATCGACATCTACGCAACCTGAGCTAACCCTGTCCCATCTAGAACGTGTTCCCGCTTGGGGGGGCGCTAACCAATCAATCAGCTATGTCTATCGTCCTCTCAACATCCCTGACCTCCAAGCCATCTTCGACCTCGCCCGTCGCGCTGGCCGCACCCTCGGCTTCCGTGGTGGTGGCAACAGTTACGGCGATGCCGCCATGAATGGCGAAAACATCCTCCTCGACCTACGTCGTTTCAATCGCATCCTTGCTTGGGATCCCACCACCGGCCTCATCACCGTCGAACCAGGTGTCACCCTCCAACAACTATGGGAATACATTTTAGAAGATGGCTGGTGGCCTCCTGTCGTCACCGGCACCATGAAAACCACCGTCGGCGGCTGCGCCGCCATGAACGTCCACGGTAAAAACGCTTGGCAGATGGGTACCATCGGCGACCATATCCTTTCCTTTGACCTCCTCCTCCCCTCCGGCGAAATTATCACCTGCTCCCGTGACCAACATGCCGATATCTTTCACGCCGCCATCAGCGGCATGGGCCTCCTCGGCTGTTTCACCACCCTCACCCTCCAAATGAAACGCGTCTACTCCGGTAATCTGCGCGTCGTCGCTCTCGCCGGCCCCAATATCGAAGCCCTCCTCAATATCATCGACCAACACGCCGATCGTTCCGATTATATCGTTGGTTGGGTCGATGCCACCGCTAAGGGCAAGGCCACTGGCCGCGGCGAAATACATATCGCCCACTACCTCAAACCAGGCGAAGACCCCTATCCCCAACAAACATTACGCTTAGACAACCATCGTCTCCCCCCCAACCTCTTCGGCATTATCCCCAAATCATTAATGTGGCTCTTAATGCGTCCCTTTCTCAACCCATTCTTCCTCACCTGGGTCAACCGCGCCAAATACTTTATGGCTTGGCGCAAACATGGCCACACCTACCTCCAATCCCATGGTGCCTTCCACTTCCTCCTCGACTACATCCCCCAATGGAAAAAAGCTTACGGCCCTAGTGGCCTTATCCAATACCAAATCTTTATCCCCCACGACCAAGCCGCTTCTACCTTCCGCGCCGTCTTTGAACTATGCCAACGCCGTGGACTCCCCAACTACCTCAGTGTCCTCAAACGCCACCGCCCTGACCCCTTTCTCCTAACCCACGGCCTCGATGGCTTCTCCATGGCCATGGACTTCAAAGTCACCCGCCGCAACCGACAACGCCTCGTCAACCTCGCTCGTGAACTCGATGCCCTCGTCCTCGCCGCTGGCGGCCGCTTCTACTTCGCCAAAGACAGTACCCTCCGCCCCGAAGTCGCCCGCGCCTACCTCGGCCCCGACACCCTCCAAAAATTCGAAACCCTCCGCGCCCAATGCGACCCCAACAACCTCCTCATGACCGACCTCTGGCGCCGCATCTCCCCCTAGCCCCCTCCCCCCTCTTACCCCACCACCCCCAAAATTCCCCCTTCATTTATCGCCCCAAAAATGGTACAATAGACCCATACTATCCCATCCAGTATTAAAAATTTAACATAAATTCAGCTCAAGCAACAGTTTATATCCTAAAAACAAGCTAAAGTTTATAAACAAAACCCACTATTTAAAAATGTAGCCAACCATTTCCCCTACCTCGGCCCAAGGTTGACACCCATCCCTACATTAAATTGATAACACCCACTGAGAGTTAAAATGCACGATTATATCAAAATCTATGAGGTCGGCGCTCGCGACGGTCTCCAGAACGAAGATCGCCTCATTCCCACCGATCAAAAGAAAATACTCGTCGATAAAATGATCGCCACCGGCCTCCGTCACATCGAACTCACCAGCTTCGTCCACCCCAAAGCCGTCCCCCAAATGGCCGATGCCGATGACATCATGTCTACCACCCTCCAGAAATATAGCGACCGCCCCGACCTCAACTTCATCGGTCTCGCCCTCAACGACCGCGGCTATGACCGTGCCCTCGCCGCCGGCTGTAACCAAATCGCCATCGGCGTCGCCGTCAGCGAAACCCTCAGTCAAAAAAATAGCGGTATGTCCAACCGCGCCGCCCTCGACATGAGCCAACGCCTTCTCGCCCGCGCCAAACAAGATGGCGTTTGGGCCCGCGTCTACATCATCACCGCTTGGGTCTGCCCCTTCGAAGGCCCCACCAACCCCGATAAAGTAATCGCCTACACCGATGAAATCATGGCCGCTGGCGTTGATGAACTTGCCATCGCCGATACCATCGGCCACGCCCACCCCCTCGAAGTCGGCCGTCTCATGGAACGCCTCGGCCGCCGCTACGGCATGGACAAACTCGCCGTCCACCTCCACGACACCCTCGCCATGGGCCTCGCCAATGCCACCGCCGCCCTCCAAGCCGGCGTCCGCATCTTCGATTCCAGTGTCGGTGGCCTCGGCGGTTGCCCCTTCGCCCCCGGCGCCGCCGGTAACCTCGCCACCGAAGACCTCGTCTTCGCCGCTTACAAAATGGGTATCGGCACCGGTGTCGATTTCAATAAACTATGGGACGCCGTCTACTACGCCGAAGAAATTGTTGGCCGCCCCGTCGGTGGCCGCATCCGCCCCTGGTGGGAAAGTACCTGCGACACAGCCCCCATCCCCATGCTACCCTAACTATTCTCTTTGGAGTATAATGACCCCATGTCGAATCCGGTCCATAATCAAGATAATCCCCCCGAGTTCGTTCATCCCATCGAAGAAGAATTTGCTCAAATTCTTGACTATTACGGCATCCCCTGGGACTATGAACCACAAACTTTCGATTTAGAGTGGGACGATAACGGCCGTGTCACCACCGCCTTCACCCCCGATTTCTACCTCCCCACTCAAGACCTCTACGTCGAACTAACCACCCTCCGCCCCAAACTAACCCGTCACAAAAATCGTAAAATACGTCGCATGAACGAACTTTATCCCCAAATTAATATCAAACTCTTTAACCGTCGTGATTTGCGCGACCTCATGACCAAATACGGCAATGACGATGAAGCCAGTCGTCTCCACGGCACCGCCGCCCAAACTGATCAATGAGTAAAAAAGTCGATCTCAACGCCTACGGCCAACTAGCCGATGATATCAGTCACGTCATCATCTCCCCTGATGAACTCCACCAACGCATCACTGAAATAGGCGCCGCCATCACCCAAGATTACGCCAACCGCAACCCCATCTTCATCGGTGTCCTCAAAGGCGTCGTTTTCTTCATGGCTGACCTCCTCCGTACCCTCCCCTTCCACGTCGAAGTCGATTTCATGGCCGTTGCCAGCTACGACCCCTCCGCCCGTCAACGCGGTGTCGTCCGTCTCGAAAAAGATCTCAACATCCCCATCGAAAACCGCCACGTCATCTTTGTCGAAGATATGATCGATACCGGTCTCACCCTCAACTATCTCCTACGTAGCCTCCGCGCTCGCCAACCCGCCACCCTCGAAATATGTGCCCTCTTCAATAAACCCCGCCGCCGTCTCATCGACATCCCCATCAAATACAAAGGGTTCGATCTCCCCAATCGCTTTGTCGTTGGTTATGGCTTAGACTACCGTGAAAAATATCGCCACCTCCCCTTCATCGGCCAACTCAAAGCTGATGTCCTCCCCAGCGACGACTAACCCACCACTTCCCCAAACAAAAAAACCCACCAACAAATTGTTGGTGGGCTTATAAGCAAAAAAAAAGGAGCTCCAAGTAACCTTCGCGCCACTCTACTGAAACAGTCCGTTCCTTCCCCGCCACATCTCTATGACGGTTCCGATAACAACCGGTCGCTCACTCGACTAATCGGTTTGGCCGCCGCCTATCCCGCCCGGCCACTTAACCGATACATCGCTTTCACAACATACCTTGACACTTGTCCTAATTTATTTTACAGGATCTCGTGCCATTTGGTTTTCAATAAAGTAAACACCCAATTTCTCGGAGCTTCCTTAACCCCTTTACTTTGACTATTGTCTCCGCAAAAGGTACTTATTATTATACACAAAACAAAACCGTTGTCAACCCCCAATTTCAAAATTCGTTCAAATTCGTTTTTTACTGTAATTTTTCCATGACCGTTAATGCCCGCTCCACATCATCCATTACATTATAACAACCAAACGACCACCGTATATACGCCTGCCCCACCGCATCTAACTGTTTGACCATAATTAACTTCTCCTCGGCCGCCCGCTCCACCAAATCATCCGTCCCCGCCGCATCCAACCGCGACGCAAATGTCAAAATCCCACTATACGACGTCGCCGATGTCATCACCGAATACCCCAACGTCATCAAACCCCGCCGCGCTAAATCTGATAAATCCCGTGTATGCTGATCAATATTCTCCACCCCCAACCGCTGAATAAGCTTCACACTCGCCTCTAACCCCTTCAATCCCGTCACATTCGGCGTCCCCATCATAAATCGTGCCGCACCCGGCAACGGCCGCCGATCATGTTTTAACCAATTCTTGAACTCAACGGTCCCATTTGCCCCTGTATATAACGGGACCATTCGCTCACATACCTCTTCCCGTACATACATAAACCCAATCCCCGGTGGCGCCAATAAAGATTTCTGCCCTCCTGTCACCAATATATCAACCCCCATCTCCTCCACATGAATCGGTACATGACCAATCGATTGAATCGTATCGACGACCAACAATATCCCCCGTGATTTACAAAATGCCCCTAACGCCGCCACATCCGTCCGATGTCCCCCAAAAAATTGCACCCCACTCACCGTCACCAACCGTGTCTTCTCATCCACATGTGCCGCCAACGCCTCCACCGTTAATCCCCCATCAACTGGCTCAACAAACCGAATCTCCACCCCATACCGCTCTAAATTCCACCACGGATACTTGTTCGCTGGGAACTCAATCGAACACAAACAAATATTATCCCCCTCGGCCCACGGCAACGCCTGCGCCACACTATTAATCCCCAATGACGTCGTCACAATCGGCACAATCTCATCCTCATGCCCCGCCCCAATCAACCGCGCAATGTCCCTCTGAATCTCAATCAACTCCTCCCCTAAAAACTGATCAAAATACGCCCACGCATTCTCCCCTAACTTCTCCGCCGCCTCCTTCACCCCCTCCTGTACACTCGTCGCCAACAAACTAACGCTCGCATTATTAAAATAAATGATCTCCGCCGCACTCGGAAACTCTTCCTGCCGTAACGCTTCTACATCATACATCGTCATTTACTCTCCTCAATTTCTCACATTATCTAATTTTTCTTTAATCGTAACGGTAACCCCCCACGTGGATTCAACGTAATTAATGCCACTGGCTCCACCACCCGCGCCCGCTCAAACCGTATCCCCTGCCCCCATATCGTCGCCAAAATCAACGCCGCCTCCGTTAACGCAAACGTATTCCCAATACATTGCCTTGGACCACCCCCAAACGGCAAATAAGCATACCGTGGTCGCTCCCCCTCCCCCTCCAAAAACCGCTCCGGCCAAAACCGCTCCGGCTCCGGCCAAAAATCTGGCCGCCGATGTGTCAAATACGGACTCAACGACACAAACGCCCCTTTCGGCACCCGATACCCTCCCACTTCATCCTCACCTAACGCTGTCCGCGAAATAAACCATGCCGGTGGATACAACCGCAGCGTCTCATCTAAAACTGCTCGCAAATAAGGCAAATTAGGCCAATCCCCAATTGTCACCAACCTCCCCCCTAATACCTGCTCCACCTCCCGACTCAACTTCGCCGCCACCACCTCCTCTCCCGCCAATAAATAAAAGACCCAACTTAATAAATTCGCCGTCGTCTCATGCCCCGCAATCAATAACGTGATCACCTCATCCCGCACTTGACGATCATCCATCCGTGCCCCACTCTCCTCATCCTCCGCCGTCAATAACAAATCCAACATATCCCCTCCCCCACCACCGCCTCCTCGGCGCTCCGCAATAATCCCATACACAATCTCATTTAACTGCCGCAACGCCCTCCGATACGCCCTCGGCCGCCCCCCAGGCAACACCGGCGCCAACACAAACCACGGATCAAAACTGCCAAAATACGCATTAACCACCCCAAACGCCTCCCGAAACGCCTCCCCTCGCTCACCTAACGCCAAGCCAAACATCGCTTCACTCACAATCCGCAACGTCAACGCCGACATCGCTTCATGAACCTCAACCACCTCCCCCTCTTGTTCCTGCCACCTCTCCCCTAATCTCGCCGCTTCCCGCACCATCATCTCTCCCCAACTCGCTATCTGCCTCCGATGAAATAACGGTTGCATCAACCGCCTTTGCTGGAGCCAACTATCCCCCTCATTAGCAATCAACCCCTGCCCCGATATACGTCTTAACATCCGATAATCAATGGACCGTTTTCCATAATTGCGTTGATTCTTCTGCAATATATGTTGCGCCATATCAGGATGGCTAAACCGATATACCATCCAAACCAACACACGATAACGCATCGCATCCCCTAACTCAGCTTGCGTCATACGCAAAAATGCCAACGGATCTTCTTGTAAAGGGACTAAATGACCACGCACTCCCCCCCCCATCAACTCAGGTGGTAATGGTCTCATGGCTTAATATGGGCCGTGCAACCTTCCAACTGCGCACAAAAATCCTGGCATATCTCTAATGTGGTCCCTGCGTACAAAATAAAAAACTCATTATCATCCTTTGGCAAGGTATAACTGGCCGTGCACCCCTGCATCGTGAAATCAGACCCACCACTCGGCCCCAAACAGTTAAATAAATTGACCGGATTGCTCATCATCCCCTTGTCCGCAATCGCCACCACCCCTGACGATAACGGCATCTCTTCATTACTATACGCCCGCGCACTCACCGCCCCAATCTCTTGATAACAACCCATTACCTGATCAACCGCCGCAATCGCCGCCGCTAACTGCGGCTGACCCGTCAATAACGCCGTCCCCCCACCTAACGCCGTAATATATCCTGTCAAATCCTCGCCCGGCACCGTCTTATGGTTAGGCAAAACGGGCAACATCCGCAAACTCGGCGAATCACTCACCGTCGTCGGCACCTCATCACCACTATCGTCATCTCCCCCTAATATCCCACACCCCACCACACCAATGGCCATCATCAATACCAATAAAACAACTTTAAAATATCTCATCTTCTCGTTTATCTCCTTCAAGCTTATTCGCGACAGCAAACGGTACAAAACCTTTATAATCAGTACTTACACTAACCTAAGTTCGACAATTCAACCTCTCCGCCCAACGTCATTTCGAGCGTAATTTTGCCCGCCTCACTCTACGCCAAACCCACCACCTGAAACAGGGCAAAATGAAGTCGAGAAATCTACCCTAACAACACATCAACCAACCCACCCACTGGTTTAATCCATTATCGAACTCAGGTTACAGTATATCAAATTTATTTTCTATTTATTATATACGCTAACCTTATTATCAAAAACTTTCTGCACACACCCCCCAATAATACCCGGGAGCGTTACACTCTCCCCTTCCCTATTACTTAAATATCGCTATAATTAGAAATAGGAGGTTTGTACTATCACTTTGACAATTGACACTTGCATCAAAAGGAGTAACCCATATGCATTATCGCCAACTTTTACCTGTCATTTTGCTTTTGACTCTGTTTCTAACCGCTTGTAGCACCCCAGAAACGATTGAAGTGACACGCATCGTCGTCGCCACCCCCACTTCTGCTCCTGCGGCTAACACGGACATGGAAGAAAACATCTCCATTCTCGACCAAGTTCGCGCCCGCGGCCATCTCATCTGCGGCAGTCGCGACACACTCGTCGGCTTTGGCTATCTAGACGAAAATGGCCAACCAACTGGCTTTGATATCGACTTATGCCGCGCTGTTGCTGTCGCCGTTTTGGGTGATGCCGATGCGATTGAGGTCGTTAATCTCGCCACGGCCGAGCGTGGCCCCGCCCTCACCAGCCGCCAAGTCGATGTCCTCGCCCGTACCGCCACTTGGACCAGCTCCCGCGAAGCCCAATGGGGTAATTTCACCCTCATCACCTTCTATGATGGGCAAGGCTTTATGGTCGGCAATGATAGTGGCATTACTTCCATTAACGATCTTGATAATCAAACCATTTGTGTCAATACCGGCACTACCACGGAAACAAATCTCCAAAATATGGCCCGCCAACGTGGCCTCAATATAGAAATCGTCGCCTTCGAAGGGGCTGGCGTCTACGACGCCTACGAAGCGGGTGAATGTGCCGTCGCTACCAGCGATAAATCAGCCCTCCTTAGCCGCCGCTCCACCTTTGCTAACCCCAATGCCCATATCATCCTCGATGAAACCATCTCCAAAGAACCTCTTACCCCCGCTGTCCCCGCCGGTGATGATGAATGGCTCGATATCGTTCGTCTTGTCCTCTACGTCTTAGTTAATGCTGAAGAACTAAACGTCACCAGCCAAAATGTGACCGAGATGCTTGATAGTGATAATATCGATATCCGTCGCATGCTTGGCGTTGAACAAGATTTTGGCCAAGCCCAGCTACGCCTCAATCAAGACTTCGCTGTCGACATTATCCGCGACGTCGGTAACTACGGCGAAATATATGCCCGCTACTTTGGGCCTAACTCCGACCTACCCCTCGAACGGGGACCCAACGCCCTCTGGACCGATGGCGGCCTTATCTATGCCCCCCCACTAAAATAATCTAACCTCACGCGTTGAGGCGGGCTGGTTCCCGCCTCAACCTTTTACCCTTTGTAACCATCCTATAATCTTATCCCTCTATCCTAAATACCTAACTTCCGTTAAAATAACGCCATGAGTAAATCCAGCACCCGCACCAACGACCAATGGCTAGCCGACCTCCATCCAAACAACCCCAACCGTGATACTGCCATTGCTGATTTACGCCAAATATTACTCACTGGCCTCCCCTACGCCCTTTCTGGTTGGGTCCAAACCCTCGGCCCCCAATTCGACGCCCTCGCCGAAGACTTCGTCCAAGATGCCCTCCTCAAAATCCTAGATAACCTCGACTCCTTCCGTGGCGATAGCAAATTCACCACCTGGGCCCACAAAATCACCGTCCGCGTTGGCCTCACCGAGCTCCGTCGCAAACGATGGCGTAACTTTTCCCTCGACTACCTCACCACCACCGATGACGGCGATACGCTCACCCCTACCTACACCGCCGACTCCGCCCCCACCCCCTCCCAAACCACTGAACAAAATGACCTTATGACCCATGTTCAACGTATCCTCCTCGAAGAACTAACCCCCAAACAACGCCAAGTCATCATCGCCGCTCGCATCCAAAACATCCCTATGGACCAAGTCGCCCACGAAATGGGCATGAACCGCAACGCCCTCTACAAACTCCTCCATGACGCCCGCATCCGCCTCAAAAAACGTCTCGCCAGCGAAGGTCTTACCCCAGAACAAATCCTAGCCTCCTTCTAAACAATACAATTCCCCGCTATAATATAAACAACAATAAATATTTTCTCATCATAGCTTGCACCACTGCCCACTAAAACAGCAGGACTTACAAATTATGACTAAACGATATCATCTTTTTGCTTTCATCTTTATCTTCCCCATTCTCCTCACCGCCCTCTGGCTTTTCACCCCCTCGGCCACCGCCACCCCCTCCCTCAACGCCTTCACCATTAACTCCTCCCTCGACGCCCACGACCTCAACCCCGGCGATAATCTCTGCGATACCGGTAACACCATCGCTGGCCAACCCGAATGCACCCTCCGCGCCGCCATCGAAGAAGCCAACTTCACCCTCGGCCCCGATACCCTCACCCTCCCCAACAACATCTATACCCTCACCCTCGACTACCTCCCCATCCTTACCGGCTCCCTCACCATCAATGGCGCCAACGCCACCATCGCCGGTAACAAAGATGATAACCTTCTCTTCGTCGCTCACAATGCCTCCGCCACCATCAACAACACCTCCTTCCGCTATGGCGGTGGCGGTTGTATCAACATCAGCGGCATCGATTGCTTCGTCGGCGGAGCCATCACCAACTACGGCCAACTCCACCTCGACACCTGCCTCGTCTACGATAACCAAGTCACCGGCAACGGTGGTGCCATCTACAACAAACACCACCTCACCCTCACCAACTGCCTCCTCGAAAAAAACCTAGCCAGCCAAGTCGGCGGCGCCCTCTACAGCAATGGCTACACCTACACCAGCACCGTCACCATCACCAATACCACCTTCCAAAGCAACTACAGCACCAATGGTGGGGCCATCTACTTCGCCGATGCCGCCGCCACCATCGATAACAGCAACTTTCTCCGCAACGCTTCCTTCGGTACCCCTACCAACAACTCATTTGGCGGCGCTATCAGCATTAAAAGCAGTGCCCTCCCCAACGAAATCATCATCACCAACACCCTCTTCAAAAATAACTATTCCGAAGCCAATGGTGGCGCCATTTTCAACAGCCATCTCCTCGAAGTAACTGACTCCGACTTTCAATATAACTACACCGCCCATCAAGGCGGCGCCATCTTCTCCCAAATCAAATACCTAACTGTTACCAACTCTATCTTTTACAGCAACACCGCCGGTTATTATGGTGGTGCCATCTACCAAAACAGTGGCCGCAACCTCTCCCTTAATAACTCCGCCATCATCAACAACCACAGCCGCTCTGGCGGCGGCCTCTATCTCGAAGAAACAAGCTATCCCATCAACATCAATAACACCACTCTATCCGCGAACCAAGCCACCAACCAAGGGGGCGCTATCTACACCGAAAGCCAGCTCAACCTCAATTACACCACCATCGCCAGCAACACCGCCCCCTCCGGGGACGGTATCTACATCGCCAGCAAAGAAACCATCCTCGCCAACAGCATCCTCGCCAACCAAACGAATAACTGCCTCCTCAACACCGCATCCAACAGCACCGCCGATATCACCTCGAGTGGCCACAACGTCGTTGACAACACCACCAATTGCCCCCTCAACACAACCACCAACGACCAATACAATCTCCCCGCCAACCTCGGCCCCCTCAACAACCACGGCGGCCCCCTCACCACCCTCACCCACAACCTCCTCCCCACCAGCCCCGCCCTCGATAACGCCGCTAACAGCGATTGCCCCCCCACCGACCAACGTGGCATCAGCCGCCCCTACAATACCACCTGCGACAGCGGCGCCTTCGAATACGACCCCGCCACCACCACCAACAACTGGACACCACCCCCACCACCCATCCCCTTCACCTTCGCCACCTACCCCACCCCCCAACCCGGCACTACCTTCGTCGTCAACACCACCTCCTCCATCGACCTCGATGATACCAATCCCGGTGACGGCATCTGCGACAACGGCACAATCGTCCTCGGCCAACCCGCCTGCACCGTCTGGGCCGCCATCCAAGAAAGCAACGCCCTCCCCGGCCACAACACCATCCAACTCGCCAACCGCACCTACTCCGCCCCCACCAACAAACGCTACACCCTCACCGACCACCTCACCATCACCGGCGCTGGCCCCGACCAATCCTTCATCCAATTTAACAGCACCGTCAACGGCTTCGACGTCCCCCACAGTACCTACCTCACCATCGATAACCTCACCATCAACGGCAACTACCAACCTATCCGCCTCATCACCTCCTACGGCCGCCTCACCATGACTAACTGCACCATCAAAAATGCCCGCGATACCGCCATCATCCTCTTCTACTTCTACCACACGACCCCCCTCACCGACCCCTACCCTGACTTAACCGTCGATAACTGCCTTTTTGATAACAACGTCAGCACCAGCAACGGTGGCGCTATCCTCGCCAACGGCGCCGTCACCGTCACCAACTCCATCTTCCAAAACAACGGTGCCGACCGCGGTGCCGCCATCTACAGCACCGGCGGCGCCGGTGTCACCAATAACGGCGACATCCACATCACCGACTCCATCTTCAATAACAACACCGCCAACTACAACGGTAGCGCCATCCGCTCCCGCTGGAGCCGCATCACCATCGACAACACCCAATTCAATAATAACACCACCCTCGCCACCAGCGGCACCGATAATGGTGGCGTCATCGACGCTGTCAGCACCATCACCATCACCAACTCTGTCTTTAACAACAACACCGGCGCCCAATACGGCGGTGCCCTCAGCAACGATGGCAACTGGGGCGTCACCCTCAACCCCTCGGCCATCTTCATCGCCAACTCCCTCTTCATCAGCAACTCCGCCGACTACGGCGGCGCCCTCAGCTACGCCAACAGTGCCACTATCCGCAACAGCACCCTCAGCCAAAACCAAGCCGGCCGCGACGGCGGCGCCATCTACATCGCTTCTGAATCCGATGGCGACTTTGCCAACTTAACCATCTACGAAAACCAAGCCGATGCCAGCAATTTCGGCGTCGGCCGTGGTGGCGGCATCCATCTCAATCCCGGCCTCTTCAACCAACCCGGCTCCATCATCATCACCAACACCGTCGTCGCCAGCAACACCGCCCCCACCGGGCCCGATTGCTTCATCCCCCTCAACACCAGCACCTCCGGCGGTTACAACTTCATCAGCCAAAACAATGATTGCCTCCTACCTTTCCTCCCCACCGATGACACCGGCACCCCCTTCGCCGCCCCTCTCGACCCCCAACTCGCTCCCCTCACCAACATCGATAACCACAACGCCGTCTACATCCCCCTCCCCGGTAGCCCCCTCATCGACACCGGCAACTGCTCCTCCCCCGACCAACGTGGCGAACCACGCCCCCTCTGCGACCGCGGCGCCGCCGAATGGACACCCCCCCGCACCTTCACCGTCAACAGCACCGCCGCTACCACCGACGCCGAACGCGGCGACGGCCTCTGCGCCGACATCAACGGCAATTGCACTTTCATCGCCGCCCTCAATGAAGCCAATACCTGGGCCTTCGCCGATGAAATCCATCTCCCCGCCGGCACCTTCCCCAGCTACGCCGCCGCCATCTACAACGACGACCTCATCATCTCCGGCCAAGGCGCCGACCAAACCTTCCTCGATGGTGGTAACATCGACCGCGTCTTCGACATCCCCGCCAACCCCGACCTCAACCTCACCCTCCGTGACCTCACCATCCAAAACGGCTACGTCTCTGGCTTCCCCTCCGGCGCCGGCATCTACAACCGCCTCAACCTCACCCTCGAACGCGTCATCGTCCAAAATAACCAAGCTGGCAATGGGGCCGGTATCACCAACGCCACCCCCGGTACCCTCACCATGGTCGATAGCGCCATCATCAATAATACTGCTTACTATAATTTGTCCGGGGCCAAAGGCACCGGCGGCGCCCTCCAACACATCAGTGATAATCCCGTCACCCTCACCAACGTCACCATCAGCGGCAACTACGCCGGCCGCCTCGGCGGCGGCATCTACCACACTGGCTCCGGCCAACTCACCCTCAACAGCCTCACCATCGCCAACAACACCGCTGATACCGCCTACGGCGGTGGCATCGTCACCACCAACAACGCCATCGTCACCCTCATCAACACCGCCATCGCCGATAACACCGCCGCCACCGCCGACACCGATTGCTACGGCTACTTCGACACCAGCCTCGGCCGCAACGCCATCGAAACCGTCACCTCCAACTGCAACCTCACCGCCCCCGTCAACACCGGTGACCCCAACCTCTACCCCCTCGCCGATAACGGCGGCCGCACCCCCACCCACAGCTACCTCGACACCGTCAACCACCCCCTCTTCGCCCAAGGCACCAACTGCCTCGGCACCGACCAACGTGGCAACATCCGCTTCAATGCCTGCGACATCGGCGCCTTTGAGCTCGGCTCATACCGCCTCCAACCCAACATCAGCCTCGTCAACAATTACATCAACCTCACCTGGCCCAGCCGCGACATCCATTATCAAATCTACCGCGCTCCCACCCCCTACTACACCCCCCAACCCAGCTACTACTACACCACCACCACCGCCGCCACCACCTTCATCGACCCCGATAACACCCCCCTCGCCACCCCCGAAACCAACCTCTACTATCTCGTCCAACCCATCGCCGCCACCAACCTCACCACCGCTGAATACCATATCCTCGGCGCCTTCACCTACGCCCTCACCACCGGCAATTAACAATAAACCCAAAGATACCGATGACCATACCAACCGTTTCCATTCTCAACGTACCCGTCCATCACCTCACCGCTGATGACCTCCATCACCACACTCGCCGCTACCTCCTCAGCGACCAATTCCACCACATCACCACCGTCAACCCTGAGTTTATCATGACCGCCCAACAAGACCCCATCTTCCTCGACCTCCTCCAACAAACCGACCTCAACATCGCTGATGGCATCGGTATCTTACTCGCCGCCCGCTGGCGCGGCCACCCCCTCCCCCAACGCCTACCCGGCTCCGAATGGTGCTACCACCTCGCCGAACTAGCCGCCCAACTCAACAAACGCCTCTTCCTCCTCGGCGCCGCCCCCGGCGTCGCCGAGGAAGCCGCCACCATCCTCCAACAACGCTACCCTACCCTCACCATCGCCGGCACCTATGCCGGCTCCCCCCACCCCGACGAAAACGACCACATCCTCAACCTCATCAACCACAGCCAAGCCGACCTCCTCTACGTCGCCTACGGCGCCCCCCGCCAAGACAAATGGATTCACCGCAACCGCGACCAATTTACCACCGTCCGCCTCGCCCTCGGCGTCGGCGGCGCCCTCGACTTCATCACCGGCCGCGCCATCCGCGCCCCCCGCTGGATCCAAAACCTCGGCCTCGAATGGCTCCACCGCCTCTACCAAGAACCCTGGCGCTGGCGCCGCATGCTCGCCCTCCCCCACTTCGCCCTCAAAACCCTCACCCACCACAACCACAACTCACACAACAAAACAAAATGAACACTAATAATCATTGGGAACGGTCCCACACAATCAAGAAATATCAATTTATCACCCTATTCATCACCATCAGCCCCATCATCCTAGCCATTATCCGTAATAGCCACTACGCCACCCACACCAAATATAACCTAATTATTGGCGCTACCATCATCACGCTCCTCATCACCCTCGGCCTCGTCGCCCAAGCCTATACCCAAACCGACCACACCATCTTCATCTCCCCCCTTTCCCAATACCGAGCCACCCAACTCGTCAAAAAAGTCCTTGATCAGAAAGGATTACCCTACAAAACCACCACCCGCGCCAAAAAACGCCACCTCTACCTCGATGACCATCACTGCTACCTCACCATTCACCGCGCTTACATCTTCAAAACTGGCTATCTAACCCATATCACCATCCACAATATCACCCCCGATGAAGCCCTGCTCATCACCCAACTCCAACAAAAAATCATCACCGCCCACCAACCACAAGGAATCCCTAACCTCTAAACCTCGTAAAAAAACACCCTTTCCCCAATCACCCACCTTCCAACCAAACACCCCTTCTCATTTCACCTACACAAAAAAATCCGTCAAATCCCCAAAATCCACGTCCAATCCCACCAAACCTACCCCCTACACACAATCACTAATAGCAAATCACCTACAACTGTCATTCTCGCGCACGCGGGAATCCACTTACAACCCCACCCCATACAAATCACCACCACCCAACCAAACACCCCTCTCCTCATTTCACCTACACCCATCTCCCCAAAATATGCTACAATAACCTTAGTTCGACAAGTCACACTCCCCCTCCAACTGTCATTTCGAGCGCAGTTCAATCCGCTTCTCACCAGCATCACCTAACATCTAAAACAAGGATTGAACGAAGTCGAGAAATCTACCCTAACAATACCTCATCCACCACTTACATCGGCTTAATTAATTATCAAACTCAGGTTACAATAGCTACACAAACTCTATTATCCCTTACCCAATAACTGGAAAAATCATGTCTCACTTACCCGAAACCCAAAAATCCGCCCTCCTCGCCGCCGCCGCCCAAATCCGCGCCCACGCCCACGCCCCCTACTCCCAATTCCAAGTCGGCGCCGCCCTCCTCGCCGCCGATGGCCTCATCTACACCGGCGTGAACGTCGAAAACGCCTCCTTCGGCCTCACCGTCTGCGCCGAACGCAACGCCATCGGCCAAATGGTCACCGCCGGCCAAACCACAATCCACGCCCTCGCCGTCTGCACCAGCAACGGTGTCTCCCCCTGCGGCGCCTGCCGCCAAGTCATCGCCGAATTCGCCACCCCCGATACCCCCGTCTGGATCAGTGATACCAGTGGTAACATCCGTCTCACCACCGTTGGCCAACTCCTCCCCGATGGCTTTGGCCCCGACCAACTCCCACCAACAGCATGAGCCGTCCCCGTACCTACCGCCTCGACGCCATTGTTCTCCGCCGCTCCGATTTTGGCGAAGCGGATCGTTTATTGACCCTTTATACGGCCGAGCGCGGCAAACTCAAAGCCATCGCCAAAGGCGCCCGTAAACCCCAAAGCCGCAAAACCGGCCACGTCGAACTCTTTATGCGCACCCATTTCATGCTCGCCAGCGGCCGCGACCTCGATATCGTCACCCAAGCCGAACTCATCGCTTCTTACGAAGGCTTACGCCGCGACCTCATCCGCACCACCTACGCCGCCTACTACGTCGAACTTCTCGACCAATTCACCGTCGAAGAAGACCCCCAACCCAACCTCTACGAACTCATCCGCGACGCCCTCGGCTGGCTCGAAACCGCCCCCGATGTCCGCCTCCCCACCCGCCACTACGAACTCCGCCTCCTCAGCCTCACCGGCTACCAACCCCAACTCTTCTACTGCGTCAACTGCGGCCATCCCATTAAAGAAGAAGACCAATTCTTCAATGCCGAGCGCGGCGGCTTCGTCTGTGCCCAATGCGGCCACCCCGATAGACATACCATCCCCGTCACCGCCGCCACCGTCAAACTATTACGCTTCCTCCAAACGCGCCCCTGGTCCACCATCGCCCCCCTCACCCTCAAAAACAACCTCCACCGCCAACTCGAAACCACCATGCACCACTACCTCACCCACACCCTCGAACGTAACCTCAAATCGATCGCCTTCATCAACCGCCTCCGCCACGAAGCCACCCTCTTCACCCCACCTCCTCAATCATGACCACCTTCCCCCAACTCTTCCTCCAAATGTCCGGCACCCCCGGTGCCGGTAAAACCACCCTCGCCAATGCCCTCCGTCCCCACCTCAATGCCGTCATCCTCGACCACGATACCACCAAAAGCGCCTTTCTCGCCGAACCAGACATCTTCCCCTCGGCCGGCCCCGCCTCCTACATCGCCCTCAAAGCCATCGCCACCCACCTCGTCAGCCAAGGCCACACCATCATCTTCGACAGCCCCTGCTTCTACACCGAACTCCTCACCTTCGGTCAACAACTCGCTCACCACCACCACATCCCCTACAAATACATCGAATGCTACCTCGATGACTTCGATCAACTCGAACACCGCCTCCAAACCCGCCAATCCCGCCCCAGCCAACTAATCACCCACCTCGACCAAACCATCACCAACGGCCTCGGCCAACAAATGAGCGGCCGTGACCACCTCCGCAACTGGTCCCAAAATATGAAACGCCCCCACAACACCCCCTACCTCCGCCTCGATACCAGCGCCCCACCCCACCACTGCCTCCAACAAGCCCTCACCTACCTCGCCACCCCCTCCACCCCCTCTCGTCATTCCGAATGAAGTGACAGCCTGCCATCACCCTCACTACAACCTCCCTCCAGACAAAAAGGCCGAACGAAATTGAGGAATCTGCTACAACAACACCATCACCCTTACCCATATTGGCTTCCCACACCCTTTTCTCCAACCACCATTCGTGATACCATACCACCATGAATAAAAATAGACATCTTTCCTTACTCATTATCATCATCACCCTCATCACCGCCTGTCAATCAACACCCCCAACTCCCCCACCAACAACATCTACTCCCCCAACTCAAACCAACATCGCTACCAACACACCTCCCTCCCCAACTCAAACCAACACACCATCACCAACAGCCACATA
>DATHYN010000409.1:0-4416 GCA_035459145.1 Anaerolineae bacterium
CCCCCCACCAAAGCAATACAAGCAGCAACAATGCCCCTTGAACCCGTTGTCTAACAGCTACTTTCTTTACCATCTTAAAAAGGAGCACCACCGCTCACCATAAATGCCCCCATCAACAAAAAGACCATCGCCAAATAAACGATCATAAAGAACGCTATCATCAAAAATGGCACCAAAGATAACCCCACAAACCGCATCACATCATCAGATACAAACAATGATGTTGTGGCTGGTGTTGGGGCCACCTGGGCCAATTGTGTCGTCAACCCCAAGGATCTGTCATCTAAACCCAACATCTCATCACTATCACTCTCTAAGCGCTCCTGCCCCTCTTTCGCCCGCAATGACCACACAATATCGATCCCCTCATCAATTGACCGCAAATAAAAATAAACGACCACAATCAACGCAACCCGCAACGGCATACCTAACATGAAACCAATACTAACTTGAATATTATTCAATACAGCCCGAATACGGACCAAATCGTTCAACCCAACCTCTGTCGCCGCCCAACTATTCAACAAAAATATAAGCAACCCCACTGTCCCCCCAATCGCCCCCATAATAAACAAACTTAATAACAAAGATACGCCCACTAACCACCAAAAACGCCGCCGACCCAAATCCCAGGCCCGCCGCAATGATGCCGTTATTGTTTGATCTTCTAATACCAATGTACACCACATTAACGGCATAATCACCAACTGGAAGAATAACCAACCCCCAAACAGAAAAAACCAACCCAAACAAGGAATAAGGGACAAAACAAGCAAAACGGTGTACCCAACCCCCATAAAAATCACCGCCAAGACAATCTTTAACCAATTCTGACGAATATATTGAATCCCTTCTCCCACCGATGGCTCAACACCTAAATAAGCTTGTCCAATAATATAGACCATAATACAAGGAATAATCCCTTGCGAAAAAATAAACTCGATGAGGGCTAAACCTGTGGCTAAACTAAACTCGGCCCCCAAACGCGCCGCATCAAACTCATTAATATAGTTCGCTGGCATTAAATTAAATGATTGAAATGCGGGCAATTCATTAAACACAAAACTGCTTAATAGCACCCGAATCAATAAAAGTGGCAGTTGAATAACTGCCACCAATCCTACTAACTGCCAAAAATATTGACGATAGAGCTTGACGGAACGATCCAACAACTGCCCCATCGTCAATGTTTCTGTTTCAAATGTCGGCGATAAATTCATACATGTTGCTCAAACTTACTTATATCTTAACAAGGCACCAATATGCCCCGCCCCACCCAATTGCGGGTCATTTGTAATCACTTCGATCTGGCCACCTTGCTCCAACGTATACGTAATAGCTGGCGCCACCACATCATCAACCGCCACTAGTTCCTCTTGAGGGTATGGGCTAAAGACCAAACTCGCCGCCGTAAAACCAGATGCTGGATGCAAATAACCAGGGGCCCGCCACCCATCACTCACCACCAACGTTTGCACCCGCCCTTCATTCACCGCTTGCAACGTATTATCTAAGCCAGTCACAGCGTTACCATCTTTGGCCGCCATCGTGATTAAGGTATCAATCAGCTTCGCTTCACGTTCAGCATTCGCTTTATGTAACAAATCTAAAGCTTGACGTTGCACTTCGCCCACGGCCGTATCCAAACTCAAACTCAATGTGCCCGCCAACGCACTCTGTAACTGCTTAGGCAAATACTCACGGAACTGGGCCACATTAGCGCTCGTTCCCCCTAAAAACAAACGCCGAATCTTCGTATCACCAAAAAAAGTGACCGCTTGCTCGGCCGCCTGCCGGAAATTCCTCTGCGCCGTCTCATCACTATCCTGATACGCCTCCTTCTGACCACCACGCATACCCGCGCCACCCGTCGAACCACCCCCATCCTTGTACCGACGGACATCATCTCCCATCGTCCCCCCCGTCCGTTGTAAATCACCTAAATGGAAATGAAAGAAACTCGCCCCCACCTGATCAACTAAAATCACACCATAATGCGCATAATGCTCACACAAATGGGCCAACGGTTTCAAATAAGGCTGAAAACCAGCCCGTACCCGGTTCCGAAACGATACCGCCGCCGGATATGCCTTAAAAAAGCCATCTTGTTGACAAGTAAACAATACCAATCCCGGCTGATCCCAGCCAAATGAATGATTCAAATACGTCTCTACAACTTCTTGATCCGCCTCACTTGCTTCCACTTCTTTTAAAAAATTGCGCGCCCGCAACTTAATCGCATCTCTAGACTCCTCACTTGTATCACTGTTCAAGTAAATACTAACGATCTGATTCGTCGTTGCTGGATAATTAACCAAGCTGTCTAAATCTGTCTCATTAAACATCGATGCAACTCCTTTTGCCTTGTTATCTATAGATCTATGATTGATGATTCTCTGCTACGAGTATATCCTAATTATGGACGTGCACCCAACGTTAATGGCACATCTATCGTTTCCCCTTCACGAATAATCGTTAAATTAACCGTCTGCCCCACTTCTGTCTCAAATATCAAATACGTTGTCAAATCATTAAATTCATAAACAGGCACACTATCAATCGCAATAATCAAATCACCACCTTGACCCATCGCATTTGCCGGCACCAACCCCGCTTCATCAGCCCCACTCCCCGGCGTCACCGAAGTAATATATGCCCCCGTCGCCTGCGGTAAACCTAACTCTTCTTGTTGTGACAATGTCAAACCAGTCGATAACGCCCCAATCCCAATAAATGGATACGTATAGCTTCCATTAGCAATCAATGAGGGTGCTACCCGCCGCACCGCATTAACTGGAATAGCAAACCCAACCCCACTATTGGTGCCCGTTGTCGTCCGAATCGCACTGTTTACCCCCACAACTTCACCTCGCAAATTCAATAACGGCCCACCAGAATTGCCCGGATTAATCGCCGTATCAGTTTGAATCACCTGTGGCAAAGAGTACCGCCCACCACCCTCGGCCGTCCGCTGCGATGTCAAACTCCGCCCTAACCCACTAACAATACCCAATGACATCGACCCCTCTTCCCCAAATGGATTCCCAATCGCTATCACAAATTGCCCCACCGCCAACTGCGTCGAATCCCCTAACTGCATGGGCACCATCCCCGCCGGCAATGATTCCACCTTAATCACCGCCAAATCACTATCCACATCCATCCCCACAACCTCGGCCACCCGCCGCTCCTTATTAGCAAATACCACCTCAAACGTGTCCCCATTCTCCACCACATGATTATTTGTCACAATATGCCCCTGCCCATCATAAATAAATCCGCTCCCTTCCCCCAACGCTAAATTGCCCCGCTGACTAAAAACATGCACCACCGACGGATTAACTTGCCTATACAAATTAACCAATGTCGATTCCAAGGAACTCTCAATCAGACTGGTAGCCACACTAGTCCCACCCCCCGCGCTCCCAATCGGATTGTTGGTCGTAACCGCTGGCCCATTTGTCACCGTTTCTCCTGCTGTTCCCCCCCCCTCATTGCCAACCGTCCCGCCGGTGTTAATTACTTCTTCCGTGGGTGATAAACCACGACAAGCCAACATTCCCATTAATAATATCGACCAAAATAATATGATTGGACGGGCTACAGACTGTTTTAACATCATTCCTTAATCCTTATTTTTTGCTTTCTGGTAAACGGCCGTTTCTCATCTCAGCATCATCAACGACCTTACTTTATTCTTATTCAATCCCCCCCCAACCCTCAAATTTCAAAACCTATCAACAGGTATCATCTCAATATTTTTATACCGCTTCTCCCTTTAACGCCGCTAGCTGCTCATACAATGCCCGCTCCTCTTCCGTTAAATTGCGCGGAATCTTAATTCGCATCTTCGCGTACAAATCCCCAAATTGCCCCTTCTGCTTCACTTTCGGCATCCCTTTCCCCGATAAACGTATCGATTGACCACCACTTGTCCCCGCCGGTATCGTCAAGGTCACTGACCCTGTCAATGTCGGCACTGTCGCCTTCCCCCCTAATACCGCTGTTGGTACATCAATATCAACCACCACCGCTAAATCATCCCCTTGACGCTCAAATTGACCATGCTCACGCACTTTGACCACCAAAAACAGATCACCTACCTGCCCTTGCCCCGCTTGATGACCTTTCCCCCGTAACCGAATCTTATTGCCTGTGTCGGCACCGGCCGGAATCTTCGCCGTAAAACTACTCCCACTCTGCGTCGTGAACGTACGGGTCGTCCCCTGATACGCCTCTTCTAACGTGATCATCACCTCTTGCTCCATATTCAGCCGTTGCGATGACCGTCCCCCACCACGAAAACCACCCGCTTGTTGTGCCCCCCCCATGCCGCCAAATATACTGCTAAAGAAATCTGAAAAGTCGCCGCCCCCTCGGCCACCACCAAATATATCATTAAAATTAACCCCACCC
>DATHYN010000410.1:0-1105 GCA_035459145.1 Anaerolineae bacterium
GGTTGGGATAGTTGTAGTAAATATCAGTTAATCGGCTTTTATGAATGCGAAAACCGCGTAAGGTGAAATATTCGTTCCCATTCGCGTCATACGTTTTATCATTCATCTCTTGCAGGGTGCCACCTCGGGTGTAATGATAACTCATCACATTCCCCAGCGGGTCGGTCACCGTATCCACATACCAAGCAACCGCCGAAATCCCATTGTTGGCATGGCCTAAATGGCCCGCCAGTTCAAACAAGCTATCATCCGTAACGATGGCCCCACCACCATTGACAACATCCACTAACACATCTTGATACTCTTCCGCATCTGCCGTATAACCAAGCCGATACTCTTTCCCATCCCCCGTTTCGATGCGCCAATAGATACCATCCACATTAGGCACCTCGGCATCATTACTATTATAGTAACGTGTTACCCGCAATGACGGATTCTCTTTCACATAATAACGCATCACATTATGTGTGCTTGTACTTTCCGGCACTTTGGGAAACAAATCATACCCCGTCCCATTGAAAATAAGCCGGAATCGATCTCTGTGCACCACACGCGGGTCATCATTACTGCCCAAATATTTATATTCAACCCCTGTCCGCACAATCTTGATTTCAGCCATCGACCACGCCGGCGCAATAAAACCAGCACCCAAACCACGTACAGCCCCATCTAAAGAACGAGAACTATAGGACAAAGCCAGATTAGGTCCCACACCCCCACGGCCCGCCGGCGCTTGCAACGGATAGCTATAACTAGCCGAACCACTAAAACTGCTGACCGTTGGTGGCGACCACAATGGTGTCCACCCTTCTGGCGTCAGCCCCGCCTGCCATTCAGAGAAATGGGTCACTTCCGTCACCAAAATCGCCTCATCGAAGATTTGAATCGGGGCGGTATGCCACACATCCTCGCCCTCTTCACGATAACGAAGATAGAAGTTTGTATAGGCCGGATTTAACTCTGGCCGTGCGGCCAATTCAGCCCGCAAATCGACCACCAAACGGGCGGGCTTATTAAACGCCTGCACCTGACCAGTTGACCGTTGATACGACTCTAACCTAAAGGCCAGCAAAGGGTGTTGATCCTTCATGCTATCGACACCCTG
>DATHYN010000411.1:0-1399 GCA_035459145.1 Anaerolineae bacterium
CCCCCACTCCCATCCCCCTCATCCTCTGGACCAATAACATTGTCGCCCCCCGCACTGAACTGCCCGGTGGCGACACCCTCACGACCCAACTCAACGCTTTCAACAACAGCCACCCCGATGTCTCCCTCCACGTTAGCACCAAAAACAGTACTGGCCCCGGCGGCATCCTCCAATATCTCCGTACCGGTCGCACTATCGCCCCCGATATCTTGCCTGACCTCATTCTCCTTCCCACCGAACAAATACCCTCCGTCTATCAAGAAGGGCTGATCTATGCTATCGGCGACCAGCTCCCCGTTGACATGCTCAACGATCTATACCCCGCCGCCCTCACCCTCGGCCAAGTCAACGACGAACTCATCGCCTACCCCTACCTCCTCAACAACCTCCAACACGTCGCCTACAACGATACCCTCACCACCACCCTCACCACCGACTGGTCTGATTTACTCGATACCAACGCCAAACTAACCATCGCCGCTGACGGCTCCGCCGGTGCCCGCCTCGCCCTCGCCTTCTACATCGCTTTCGGCGGCCAACTCACCAACGACGCCGGCCAAAACAATTGGGACCCCGATATCTTAACCACTGCTCTCAATGAACTTGAGAACGCCCGCCGTGCCGGTCTGATAATTCCCGCCAGCAGCACCAATGTGACGCTCGATGATAATTGGCTCCTGTTTGAAGAAAATTCAGCCTCGGTCGTCCAAACCAATGCCAACCTTTTCCTCAATAAACGTGAAGCCGGCTTCAATAGCCGTTTCGCCCCCATTCCCGGCCCCAATGGCCCCCTCCCCGCTCATGTAACTGGCTGGGCTTGGGCCATCACCACCACCGACCCCGTCCGTCAAGCGTTAGCCATCGAACTACTAACTTGGCTAAGCTCCCCCGCCAATCTCGGCCAATGGACAACCCAAACCAACTACCTCCCCGCCCGCCGCTCCGCCTGGGAAGAATGGCCCAACCCCAACGATGATTATATCCTTTTCCTCCAAGCGGAACTCGAACGCGCCCGCCCCTTTCCCCCCACCGCCACCACCGCTTTGATGGGCCGGCTGGAAACGGCCGTTGCCGAAGTTATCTCCCTCGCCAAACCCGCCGCCGCCGCCGCTGAGGCCGCCGCCGCTCCCCCCTAAAGACCCATGCCACTCACACCAAACGACCTGTTCCCCCTCATTCAGCACCTTACCAACACAGCTCACCATGCCGCCCACCCCCAAACCCTCCTCTCCCAACAGCTTCACTACCACCCACCTCATCTATCTATCGGCACGCATCAATATAATTTAAACCATCAAAACCTCCATATCCTCGCCATCGGCAAAGCCGCCCTCTCTTCCGCCACTGCCCTCCACCACCTCCTAACCACCTCTTCCCCCCCACCACTGCACACCGCCAT
>DATHYN010000412.1:0-7596 GCA_035459145.1 Anaerolineae bacterium
ATCTTAACTATCTACCTTTCTATAAAGATATCTAAAGAGACTTTTTTATGCTACTTTTGGGGTGAGTGAACGATTTAACCAGGTCATTATCATTAGCTAGCCCCCCCCAGGGGGCTTTGAGGACTCGAAATGACGTTGGGAGGAGGGGGTGATTTTGGGATGACTTATGTATCGAGGGGGTTAGTCGTAGAGTTCTTTGACCCGTTCAATAAAGTTGTAGACGGCGGTATTGAATTCGCCAGGTTGTTCAAGGTGGGGCATGTGGCCGGCGTGGTCGATGGTGACGAATTCAGCATTGGGGATGGCGGCAGCCATGGCCTCGGCCTCTTTGTGGGGCACGATTTGGTCGTCGCGGCCATGGATGACCAAGGTGGGGACGGTGATAGTGGCTAAGGTGTCCATTGAATCGGGGCGGTCACGCATGGCGGCTAATGAGCCGATGACCCCGTTGGGATCGGCTTCGAGCATGATATCTTCTAATTCTTCAGCTAGATCGGGGTCGATATCATAGGTGGTGGGGTCAAGGAGCTTGCGTGATAAGGTTTTGGCGACGGGCTCAACCCCTTTCTTTTCGACGGTGGCGATCATTTTGTCGCGGTTACTTTTGGCTTGTTGGTCATCGGCGGCGGCGCGGGTTGCATTTAAGATGAGGCCAGCGACACGTTCTGGGTATTGGCGCCAGAGCTCGAAAGCGATGTAGCCGCCCATGGAGTGGCCGCAAAAGATGGCGTTGTCGATGCCGAGGAGGTCGAGGAGGTCGATGCAGTCCGTGGCGAGTTGGGCGATGGTGTAAGGGGGTGGGGTAACGGTTGATTGGCCGTGGCCGCGGAGGTCGGGGGCGATGATGCGGACAATGTCATCGAGGTCTTCAACTTGTGGTTGCCAGATGGCCATGTTGAGGGGGAAGCCGTGGATGAGGAAAAGGGCGGGGGGATTGAACGTATCGAAGTAGGCCATGTTAAAATCGTCGTGATCGGTCATTTTTTAGTCTCCTAGTGGGGATGTATTTTGTGTGGGTAGATTTTGTTTAGAATAACTTGAGTTAGATAATGAATTAATCCTGTGGATGAGTTGGTTAATGTGTTGTTAGGGTAGATTTCTCGACTTCGTTCAATCCTTAATTTAGGGGTAGGGTTTGTCGAGAGTGGGGCGGATTGAACTGCGCTCGAAATGACGTTAGGAGGGGGAAGGTTATTAATGGGTTGCATTGTTAGGGGCTCCAGATGGCGGGGATGTAGGTGCTGGTTTCGTAGAAGAATTGGCCATAGATTTCGATTTCATCGTCACTATTGGTATCATCACCTTGCCAGACGAGTAAGAAGTGGCGGCGGATGGGATCGTAGTGGAAGGCGGGGTCAGCGGCGTCGTAGAGTTGACTACCGGCGAGGCCGATGTCGGTGATGCGGCTGCCGATGCGGCCGAGTTTATCGCCTGTGGCCGAAAGCGTTTGCACGAAGGCATCGTGCTCACCCTCAACGTAGGGGGTGCGGTTATGTTCGCCATCCCAGAGGACGACATAATGGTTATAGGTGGGGATGTAGCTGATTTCGGGGCTAACGGCGTCGAAGGTGGGGTCACCATCGGGGCCCATGTGGGTGATGCGGAAGTCGTTGGGGCCGATTTCGGTGAGGGGATTGGCGGTTAGCCGTTGCCCCCAAATCTCTGATTCCCCTTCAACCATCGTGCTGATCGTGTCGTTGTCCCCTTCCCAAATGACCAGATATTCATTGGTCAGTGGATTGAAAGCGACTGAAGGATTGATGGCATCATAAGTGGTATCGGTGATGAAGCCGACGGTGGTGATGCGAAAATCGTTGGTGTCGGTTTCGATGCCGGTGGCGGTGAGCCGTTGGCCGTATATTTCGGAGGCACCTTCGATATCATCGTCCCCTTCCCAAACAACGAAATATTCATTGGCGAGTTCATTATAGACGACGGCAGGGCTGGTGGCATCATAGAGGGAGAAGCCATCGGGCCCCATATCGCTGATGCGGAAATCATTGGGGGCGAGTTCGATGGCGTCGGGGGCGGTGAGCCGTTGGCCGTAGATTTCAAATTCACCTTCGATGAGGTCGTTGCTGTTGTCGTCTCCTTCCCAGATGACGAGATATTCGTGGTCAGTGGGGTTGTAGACGACTTCTGGGTTGCGGGCGTCATAAATAGGGTCACCATCAGGGCCCATGTCGCTGATTTTGATAGGGTCTGCGATGAGTTCACCATTGGCGGCGACACGTTGGACAAAGATTTCGAATTCACCATCGACTTGGGGGAAGATGTTGTTATCGGCGGACCAGACAACGAGGTATTCATTGTCGACAGGATTATAGGCGACAGCGGGGTCATCGGCATTGATTAGGTTGTTGCCATCGAGGGCCATAAAGCTGATGCGAAAATCATCGGGGCCGATTTCTTGGCCGGTACGGGCATCGATTAGTTGGCCATAGATTTCGAACTCTTCATCGACGAGGAGGTCGGTGTCATCATCAGCTTGCCAGACGACGAGGAATTGCTCATCGACGGTGTTATAGGTGATGGCGGGATTGATACCGGCGTAGAGTATGTCACCATCAGGGCCCATGTGGGAGAGACGGTGATAGCGGGGTGGGTCGTCACCGGCTTGGGTGTGGGTGGTGAGGAAGAGGAGTAGAGGGAGAATAGTGAGAAGGGGGAGGGTGAAGAGAAGGATCTGTTTTTTGAAACTGTTCATATTAGCGACCCACACCAACTGAGCCACCAAAGGCGGCCGACATTTCTTCGTAGATAGCGGCGATACTAGCTTCATCACCAGGGAAGAAGTTGCCATTAGCGCGATCGGCTAAAGAGCGGAGGGTATCGGCGTCAGCGTCACTGCCGTAGGCGATGGTGAAGATAGTGGTACTGTTACCGGCGGCTAGTTGGACCAAATCTTCGTCGAAGTTATAGCGGTAACTGCGCGTATCTTGGCCATCGGTGAGGACGATCATGGCGTTGCTGGTATCGACACGGGTTGTTTCTTGGATAAGGGTGGCGCCGTCACCGACGGCGTCGAAGAGGGTGGTATCGCCACCCGCATTTAAGAGTCTAATTTGATTGAGGACATCTTGGCGGGTTTCGCCGACTTTTTGATGATAGACGATGACTTCTGGTTCGGTAGAGAAGGCGATAATACTAATGTAATCATCGTCACCCATTTGCTCTACGAATTGGATAGCGGAGGATAACATGTTATCCATTTTCAGGCCGCGCATACTACCGGAGGTGTCGAGGAGCATGACTAGATTGACATCTTTACGGGCGGATTGCCACAGATCTTGAACGGCGTAAATGGTGGCGACAGTGGGAGGGGCGAATGTGGTTGTTGGTTGGTTGAGGTCGAAGCTATCGAGGTTGGTGATGGCGGTGGTGTCGGTATTGTCGAGGGGGCGGAAGCCATGATTGACAGCGATTGTTTGACCTTCAGGGCTAAGTAGGAAGTCACGGAATTGGCGGGCACCCGCTTGGACGTCGGCGGGGGCAGAGCCGTTGATACAGGCGGGGAAGTTGGCGACGAAGGTGCCTTCGAAGGGGTAGATGGGGACGATATCGGCACCGGCGGTTTGTTGTTGGTAGACGGAGCTTTCATACATGACCCCAGCGCCGAGATATTGATCACCACGTTCGGTCATGGTGTTGGCGAGGCTGGCGGTGCTGGTACTAAACCAAGCGACGGAGCTTTCGAAGGCACCGACAGAGGCTTGGACGATGGGGCGTTGGATGTCATCGACGGAGACAGGTTCCTGTTTGGCTTCGGCGGCGTGGACGATGGCGAGGAGGGCGGCGGTACCGCTACCGGAGAGGCCGGGGTGGGTGTGGCCGAGGCGGAGGGTGTCGCCGTAGAGTCCGCCGCTGTAGTATTGCCAGGCGTTGGGGTCGGCGGCGAGACTACCGACATCGAGCCAGCCGAGGGGGAGGCCGGGCCAGCCGAGGGATTGGGCGATGGGCCGCCACATGCCGATAACGAGCGGGCTTTGGGCGGTGCTGACACAATCGGCTTGGTATTGGTTATTGCCTTGGTCGGCGAGGACATTGCTCCACACAGTTTCTTCGGGGAGCCAGATAGCATTGGTGGCGCCACCACCTTGGAGGTCGATGACGGCTTGGCCGGATTCAAGGCCGGTGACGGTTACAAAAAGTTGATTACCAGCATCATTTTCGATGTCTTGGGCATTGAACTCGTTGGCGGCGGCTTGGAGCCAAGTGGTGGCGGCGGTATTGCTGAGAATATCGATGACGACAGCGTTCCGAGGAACATTGACGGTACCATCATCGGGGGTGGAGGCGCTACAGGCGAGACCGACGAGCATGAGCGTGGTTATAAATAGGAAGATGCGGATTAATTTTAAATTGGGCATCATAACTCCTTTTGTGTCAAGAGAGGTGGGTGTGATTAAGAAATCACATTCCGAATTGGGGGAATGGGATGAGAGGCAGGGGATTATCAGATAATGCCCTGCCTTTATAATCATGTTTAATTACCGACCGGCGGTGATGAGGGTTAATTCAACGAAGCGGTCTTGGGCTTGAAGATTGGCATCGGGGGTATTGCGACGTTCTGGAGGTGGGAGGGTGGTATCGACGATAAAGCGAGCAGGGTCGATGCCTTGGGAGACGAGGTAGTCGACAACGGATTGAGCGCGACCTTCAGCCACTTCGAGGATTTCTTCTTCGGTGTAGGGTGGGTCGTTAGCGGGCCACGCGGAGGAGCCGGTGACACGGAGGAAGAGGCCAACACTTTGGGAGAGGGTGGGGACGACACAGTTGTCGAGAATACGGCGGGATTCAAGCGTCATTTCGGTGGATTCGGGGAGGAAGACGAAGGTTCGGCAAGGGAGGACGGCGAGGGTGGTGGAGTCGGCGGTATCGACGCCGGAGAGGTCGAGTTGGGCGGAGATGGAGAAGGTGTCGTTGTAGGGGTTGGCGTTTGATTGGAGGGAGGCTTGGTCAGCGGTACGGAGGACATAGCCGGGGTCGATAAGCTCTTCGACATTATCGGAGGCGACGGTGACATCGGAGGCGGCCCAGACGCGGCGAGCGATTTGGAGGCGGCTAATGAGGGGGCGGGTGTCGCGCATGACGTAGGCGTTGTCGCCGAGGTCGGCTTGGGCGATACTTTCGAGCCAGAGAGCGAGGTCATCGGAGGCGGATTCAGGGTAGACATAGCTCCAGTCGTTGTTGCCCCAGCTAGCGATTTGGGCGGCGGCAGTGTCAAAGTTTTCGGTTTGGGCTTTGAGGGTCGCGAACCAAGCGTTGTGGAAGCTTTGGACTAAGTCAGCTTCGGTTTGGAGGGATTGGCGGGAGGTGACGATGACGTCGATGACGATACGGAGTTGATTGGAGCTGAGGAGGGGGACACCACCGCTTTGTTCGGCGTCGTAGATATCTGGTTCCCAACCGGAGACGGCGTCAGCTTTGCCTTCATTGAAGAAGGCGACGGCATCAGCGACACTATCTTGGGGGAGTAAAGTGACATCGGAACGGGGGCTAAGTTGTGCGATGGAGAGGGCGTAGTAGACGAAATATTCACCGACACTACCGCGAGCGAAGGCGATGCGTTTGCCTTGGAGTTCATTGATGGTGGTGATGTCGCGGCCCCAAAGTTGGTCAGCACCAGCGGTTTCGTCGATGATGGCGGTGATGACGCCGGGGCTTTTGAGGGCGACGCCGTCAAGGGTGGTGAGGAGACAGTCCCATTTACCAGCATTGAGAAGGGCGGCGCGTTGTTCTTCGGTGACTTCATAGTTGTCGTTTAAGGCGAAGGGGACGATGCCGAGGTGGAAGCCATTGTCGACATCGATGCCGGCCATTTGCATTTGTTGGAGGGTGAAGTAGCTACCGAAAGCGTCAGCGCCACAGATGTAAGTGGGGAGGTCATCGGCGCCGGGTTGGTAGCCGGGGGCGAAAACGGGGTCAGGGGATTCGATGTTGACGGTGGGGGTGCTGGGGGTGCGGGTATTGGCGGAGGCGAGGGGGGTGGGGGTGGGGTCGTCGTTGTTGAGGAGGTTGAGGCCGAGGGTGACAGTACCGCCGAGACAGATGGCGATGATAGCGGTGGCGATAATGCCGATAAAGATTAAACGGGTTCTATCCATATTATTCATGAGCTACTCCTTTTGGGGTGCAAATGTGCTTTCATTGGGGCGAAATATGCTTTTTTGGTCATATTCGCGGTAAATGTTGTGGTTATCTATACGTTACGGTGGGCAAAGGGTTGCGAGGTAGGGGAGTCGAGATAGCCTAAATTATACAAAACATCTTCGGGGGTTTGGCCCGGAATGAGTTCAAAAGTTAATTGACCGTTGTCGTCGTGGTCGAGGATGATTTCGTTGGCTTCGGGGAGGACGCAATGTTTACTACCACGGACGCCGCCGAGCATTTCTTGGTAAGCGCCGATGTGGAAGAAGCCGATGTAGAGGTCATCGGTGGTGGTGGGGAGGTAGAGGGGGGATTGACTCGGTTTGGGGGGATAGACATCGTCGCTATCGCAGGTGATGCCGCCGAGTTGGACTTGGTGGAAAGGTTGGTCGAGATGATTGAGAGGGAGAACGATGAAATGTTCACTGAGAGCCCAGCTATCGGGGAAAGAGCTCATGATGGAGCCATCGATGATGTACCATGGTTTGGCCGAGCCATTGTCTTTGACGGTGATGATTTTGAAGATGTGGGCGCCATGTTCAGTGGTGGTGTAACGGCCGAATTCGCCCATAATATCTGGGGGAGGGACATCGTAGCGGTCGCAGATCTTTTGGGCGGTGGTGAGGAGACGGCGGAAGAAGTCGACATAATCGAAGTCGAAGTTAAGGGTCATGGGGACGGGCATACCGCCGCCAAAGTTAAAGATGTGGAGAGAGGGGGCGAGGCGGCGGAGGTGAGCGAAAGTTTCGAGGCTAGGGGTGAGGCGGTCGACGAATTCTTGGGGGTCGAGGATTTGGCTACCGACCATGCCATGGAGCATGATAAGTTCGAGATTGGGGGCGGCGGAGATGTATTGGTTGGCTTTGAGGAGGCCGTCGAGGTCGAGGCCGAAGCGGGAGTTAGCGGCGTTCATGGCGTCGAGGGTGGTGTTGTGGCCGTAGCTTTTTTGGCGGAGGCCGAGGCGAAATTTTTGGTCGCTAGCGATGAAACTAGAGAGTTCGTCGACGCTTTCGATGACGGGGATGAGATTGGGGTGAATTTGGTTAAGTTGGTGTAATTTATGGGCGTAGGCGGTATTGGCGGGTTTGAAGCCGTTGCTGATGATCATGCGGTCGGGGGGGAGGAGGCCGCGTTGGATCATGAGTTGGGCGATATCGACATCGGAGGTGGAAGACATTTCGTGGTGGGCGCCGGCGCCGAGGGTGGTGCGGATAACTTCTTCGGCGGCGTTGGCTTTGGAGGCGTAGGCATAGTGGAAGGAGGCGGGGTAGTTGGTTTCTTGGGCGGCAGTCGTGAAGTAGCCGCGCATCGCTTCGATTTTTTGTTTGATGAGGGGGAGGTAGACGATTTCGAGGGGGGAAGGGAGATTGGAGGGGATGGGGGTGTTGTTATCGTGGAAGAATTGGAGGAGTTCGATGTTAGCGAAGTGGAGTTTGCCGTCATGGT
>DATHYN010000413.1:0-1679 GCA_035459145.1 Anaerolineae bacterium
CTCCGCCCCCATCTTCGCCTCAACCACCACCACCAACAACCAAACCGAACAAACCATCACCCTCCCCATCCCCGAACATATGCCCACCGGCCTCTGGCTTCTCCGCCTCACCCGTGCCGCTGCCCCCGCCCTCACCCCCAATACCCACCAACCACGTGGCGACCTCTTCCTCCGCCCCCTCCGCATCACCCCCGCCACCAACACCACCCTCTACCGGAACGACCCCCTCCTCGATGCCCAATTCCTCGGCTTCGACATCCAACAACCCACTTACGCCATCATTAAAATGCAACTAGCCAGCCGTCGTCCCCTCCTCGCCAACTACCAAGTCGCCCTTCGCCTCACCAACCAACACGGTGTCGTCGAAACCTGCCCCCAAACCCCCACCGGCAGCTGCCAACTCGACACCGCCCCCGGCTACGGTTTCCTCCCCACTACCACCTGGTCCTCATCCCAATGGAACTTCGACTGGCTCGGCCTCCCCCTCCCCCCATCCCCCTCCGGCCTCGGCCCCTACCCCATCATCTACCAACTCTACGACCCCGCCACCAACACCGTCATCCTCACCCGCCAACTCGGCCAAATCCATTTCACCCCAGACGGTCCCACCTACCAACCCATCCCCCTCAACCAACACCCCCCCCCCGACCTCAACGGTACCCCCTACAACTTCCAAGACACCATCAACTACCCAACCCAACCCCACCTTCGCTACCTCGGCTACAACAACCTCACCCAAACCGCTACCGGCCTCGCCCTCACCCTCCACTGGCAAACCCTCTACCCCGCTCCCACCGATTACACCCACTTCGTCCACCTCGTCGACCCCCAAACCGATACCATCGTCGCCCAACACGATGCCATGCCCCGCGAAAACACCTACCCCACCAGCCAATGGCGCCCTAACGAAATCGTCGCCGATGGCCTCTACCTCGACCTCACCAACCTCCCCTCCGGCACCTACTCCCTCCGCGCCGGCCTCTACCACACCCAAGACAAACACCGCCTCACCATCACCCCCCCCGACAACCCCACCCTCCCCCTCCCCGCCAACCAACTCGAACTCACCACCATCACTATCCCCTAGCTCAATTCACATCCTCCTCAAGTTTTAATAGAATGATTTCACAAAGTGACAATATGATTTTTTTCAACAATATTCACTATGATATTCACTTTATTCATGGTACACTCAAAAACTACAACGAATTTCCAGAAGAATTATTGCCTCATAATATACAATTAATGGCGATTGATGATATTTCTGCTGATCTAATAGAAAAAATGATGCATAATTTACCTTTTTATTTATCGCACATTGAGTACAAATCCAGAACTATTCAAAAAAGGAACTTAAAGTTTCTGCTAGTTGCCCTTGAAGAGTTTGGTTATACACCAATAAATGATTCAGTATCAAAACATGAAGATGACACTATTAATTTATGGAATGTTGTAGATGGAAATACGCCAGATAACTTGAGAACTTATTTAAATCTTCTGCGGACTGCTCTAAGATTCATTAATTTACATACTCCGATGAAACCTATTTCATTTAAAGTAACAACTAATAATACATCAATTGTTCAACTGCAATTAAAATCAGAAATTTCTTGCGCTGGCTTTGAATTTATTAATATTCCCAATGTTGATTATTTATTTTGGCAACTCATTCATGACAA
>DATHYN010000414.1:0-5840 GCA_035459145.1 Anaerolineae bacterium
ATCATGAAAATGCCCTTGTTGTGTCAGATATGTAATATACTCATACCCTTCTTGATACTGCATCGTCGCGATAACAAGATAACCCTCATCAGCTAAAGTCGCAATACTATCTTTAATCCCTGTATAATCGCCACACGGCCAACTCCCCCCATAATCTTGACGAGCAAAAGCATAATAAGGCCCCACCACATTACAGCCCACAAAAGCAATCCGATTACCGTTATGTTCTATTTGCAACGGCCGTTTCGCCGCCTCCAAATCACGCCCCCCACCAAAGGTCAAAATACCCACCTCCTCATAAAGATCAAGCGTATGCTGAAAATTATGTTCCCCCCAATCATTCACATGATTCCCCGTTAACTCCACAATATCAATCCCCATAAACAGCAACAATTCCAGATACTTATCACGGGCACAAAATTGCGTATCGCCCACTGGCTCCGGATAAGGGCAATTAGGGGCAAACGCCACCTCATTACTCATATGAGCAAAATCAACAGATTCCATCAACGGGGCAATCGCTTCCCCAGGATAAGTCACCCCTTTCCGCTCCATCCGATCCCCCACCGCCCGATCAAGCCCCGCCGCCCCGGTCATCGCTACATGCGTAATCTGATCCGCATTAAAATTATTCACCGACAACCAATCAAATGCTTGCCACGCCGCCACCGCCTCGGCCTCCCCCTGCCAATAAAGCGGCAAGGTCAAAGCATATACCGTTTCCGTCCCAAAATCGACATCAATAGGTGCCACCCCATCAACCCGCAACACCTTTAAATTAGGCGTTAATTCCTCAAACGGGATTATGCCCAAAGCCGGCTTCTCTTGCCATAAACTAACACTCAAACTCTCACTTATCCGCTTTGGCGCACTTCCCCATCGCGCCTGCAACCAACCATTTGTTTCTGCCCCACTCCACAATTCCCCATCTTGCCACATCTGTTGTAACTCAGCCAAACTTACTTCATCAATCACACTATCAAACGAAGTGACCAGTGCATATTGCCATTGCCCCACGGCTGAACCAGACTCCCATGTCAGTAACAAATCCGTTTCACTATTATCTGTTTCCCATTGAAATGAAGGTGGCAGTTGTTGTTGTACGGTAGCAATAATATCTGCGGGCATACTCGTTACGGCTCCGACACGCCAAATGATAGGCGTGGGGGTGGGGGATAGGGTGGGTGGCGTCGTGGCTGTAGGGCTAATGGTAGGGGGGATAGGGGTGGGGGTAGTCACGGCCGTGGCTGGTGCTGTGGGGGCAACGGCCGTTGGCCAGCTAGTCACCGTCACTTCCCCCACCGCCCCCTGCGGTGTCACCGTCACCGGTTCCGATTGACACCCAAACAAACACAACACCATTAACCAAAACATACCATAATACAAATAGGAAAACTTTTTAATACACAACATCATCACCCACACATCCATATACTTATAACCCATTTAGCCAATAGACTGTAAACCAAATAACCCACCTATAAAATATAGCTCAAATCAAAACCCCACGCTATAATACCCACAGGCATAAGGGGTTCCTTAAAACAATCTGCTGTTAACAGAATTTACCCCTCGCCTACACCCTATAAACAAAAGCGGGCATAAGAGGTTCCTCTCGAATTTAAACTACCTCTCGCCCGCTTTTTTATACCTCCATCTCTTTGTCAACCCACTTCCAAAGGTTGTCATCCCTATACCGGCAGATATCCACGCCTAAATTCACCTCTAACTCGGCCCCGTTCTCCGCCAATCCAACCCTCAATTCAGCAATTGCCCCCTCCCTCCTACCATGCTACAATCCCCTATAAGCAAAGGAGGCAATATGTCTAAAAAAGAAAATCCCGCATCAGAATCAACCACATACCCCACCCAAGACAGTATCGGTATAACCGGCCAATTAGCTCCCGTAACCCACGATGATGATGGGCTTCATTTTCCCGTATCCGCCGTCGAATTAGCCGATAACACATTAGCTGAATTAGAAACAAAGTCAGCCTTGATAAGTTATCTAGGCGGCCCCGTGGAAGCTTATGAACTAAGCACCTCCCATCTGATCGACCCCCACGCCTTATCTAAAACCCGTGGCGTAGCCATTAATCTGCACCCCTTTGTCGCCGCCCTAGCCACCGCTTTTGCCCAACATCGTCCCCTCATCTTAAAACCCGATCATATCTGGCTACTAATTTGTCAAGGAGTAGCTACCCATATCCGCCAAAATGCCGAGACGTTACGCCATCACTTTGTCACTCATGACGGCCAACTAGAACTCGAACTACATCGTGATGATTTTATCAAAGGAAACCCGCACAATCCTTGGGCCTCCGTCTTCCCTAAATTCACCCAACAAATCAAAACCCATATTGGCCCCGCCCATGATTGGTTTATCGCCGATTTCTCCACCACCGAGGCCACAGAAAAATCAGCCTACGAATTAGTTCTAATGAGCAGCATGCAAGCTTATTTTCGTTTCACAATGGCATCACTTTGCGGCATTCCCCAAATAACCCTCCAAGGAACAGCCGACGATTGGGCTTGGATGATATCCGCTATAGACCGATTTAGACCCTTAGGCTTAGATTGGTGGTTAGATGAGTTACACCCCATTCTAACCCAACTAGCCGCTACCGCTCGTGGTCAAGCAGATATCGGCTTTTGGCAATCGATCTATAAATTTAACAGTAGCAGTCTTGGTACTTGGATTGATGGCTGGATAATCAAACTATTTCCTTATATTCGCAATCGTGAACAAACGATCACTAACCAAGAATTCAAAGCAATCAGAACCACATCATTCCCTAGCGGCAGTTCCAGTGTCCCCTTTATTTGGCACTATTTAGACAACCAATATGATATGTCTTGGCTTACCGGATTTATGGGTATTTCCCAAGTAACCACAACCAAAGCCCTCAAACCAGAAATTGGCTGGGTAATGATCGATAAAGAAGCCTATCGTCAGGCACGTAACAAAATGGGACAAGACGATTCTATAATACAAACAAAAAAGAATCACCTTGAACGCGGAATTATCACCCAAGAGCAATTTGACCAGTTCATGCACAATTATGAAAATCCATTTTAGCATCAGATCAACCTACTCCTGATCTCCTTTACCTCTAATCAATCCCCAGCTATAATACCCCCAAGGCACAAGGGGTTCCTTCTTTGTTTCCACAACAAAATTTACCCCTCGCCTTTTCTAACGCTTACAAAGTGGGCACAAGAGGTTCCTTATCACTGTTGACTACCTCTCGCCCACTTTTATTCATTACAGGTGCTACCATGGATCAAGCCACCCTCCGCTTATTTAACGCCCTCCAAATCGACACCCCCCCTACCCCCCACGACCCCCTCATCACCAAACGCGGCCTCCGCCACGGCTACATCCTCGACCCCGCCATCCAACCCACCTCGGCCCGCCTCAATCTCATCGAAGACCTCGTCAGCATCTCCGGCCCCAAAGCCAACGCCGCCTTCCATAAATCATGGCGCACTATCGAAGAAAGCAGCCTCGAAACATTAGTTATCCAGCAAATCTTACATTACATCAGCACCTACGGCTTCGAGAAACTTGGCATTTACAACCAAGATACCGTTTATATCCCTAACGAACAACTCGATCTCCCTGATATCGGTGACGATATCCCCCTTACCGTCATCAAAGGCATGACCGCCGACCAACTCCTCCAAGAAATCCTCAAACTAGCCGCCGGCATCGCCCTCGGCCCCGACACCCTCGCCGACATCATGACCATCATCACCACCAACCAATACCCCCCCGACTTCCTCCCCCAAATCCAAAACCGCGAACTCCTCAGCAAACTACGCCAACATTATCAAATCGTCCCCACCGACCCTACCGAATACCTCCGCTTCCTCATCAACGCCCTTACCGGTAGCTCCCTCATCATCAAAAATAAACAAACCATCGACGCCATCAAACAAGCCGATAAAACCGTTCTCGACCCCCTCCTCGACAAAGCCCCCGCCGATCTCGCCTCGATATTCTTCCGCTTCAAACCACTCTTCCTCGCCATGAAATCTATCTCGGCCAACAAAACCTTCTTTAACCGCCTCCGCAAACAAGCGGACAAACTTCACCGCCCCCTCCCCCCCGACTACCTCAACAACATCACCACCCAAATCCAACACGGCCAGCTCGACCTCAACAAACTCCAAACCAAATTAGAAAAAGCCCCCATCTTCCGCCAAATCCGCTTAGCCTACGCCCTAAATTTCCGCCTCCACGCCCAAGAATCGATAACCTATCGCATCCGCAACGGCCGCGCTTGGGCCACCCAATTCGACTGGCCCACCGACCTCAACACCCTCACCCAACAAGCCCTCGGCCTCGTCACCGACCAAATCATCACCACCATCCGCCCGCACGTCACCGACAAAACCATCTACATCCCTACCTACGCCCACTACACCCTCCCCGCCACCGAAAAACAGTTCACCGGCCACTTCCCCACCGGCAGCTACTTCACCCTCCCCCAAGACCTCATCATCGGCATCCATTGGACCAACACCGACAAACGGGTCGACCTCGACCTCTCCGTCATCGATGACGTCGGCAAAATCGGCTGGGACGCCGACTACCGTGCCGACGACAACACCCTCCTCTTCTCCGGCGACATTACCGACGCCCCCCCACCCCTCGGCGCCGCCGAACTCTTCTACCTCAAAGACGCCGGCCGCCCCAAAATCCTCATGCTCAACTACTTCAATTACGATCCCCGCAACACCGTTCCCACCAAAATCTTAGTCGCCCACGAAGAACCAGAAACCTTCGGCAACAACTACATGGTCGACCCCAACAAAATCATCGCCTCCGCCCTCGTCAACGTCCGTCAAAAACAGACCATCCTCGGCCTCATCGCCACCATCGACGGCCAAAACCGCTTCTACTTCAGCCACATGAGCCTCGGCCGCGCCATCACCGCCGCCCAAGACAACGCCAACATCCACGCCCGCCAATACCTCATCAACGCCCTCACCAACCCCCTCGACTTCCGCCACATCCTCCACACCGCCGGCGCCACCATCGTCGATCAACAACCAAAGACCGATAACTACATCAACCTCGCCCCCCACGCCCTCACCAAAACCTCCTTCCTCGACCTCCTCCAGCCCCCCACCCCATAACGCCCATAACCTCAACCTAAAACCACTCCGATGGTAGTTCGATTTGCCAAATCGAACCACTACCATTTTCAGCAAATCTCAAGCGCAACAACCGTTCCACCCAACACAATGAGCAACTCAAAACTAAAATTACAACAAGCCCTATTAACCTTAATCAAACAAGAACCGTACCATGAAATCAGCATGACCGCCCTTAGTCAACAAGCCAAAGTGGGGCGCACAACCCTCTATCGCCACTACACGACCAAAGATGAAATTTTATCTGATTGTCTCCAACGTCTGTTTGAAGCTGTCAAAATCATACCCTTACTTGAACGAGCCAAACCTGAAACAGCTCCCCAAGAAGGGTTGAAAAGTTTAATAACACTTTATACGCATGTACTGACAAATCGTGATTTTTATTATCTGCTTTGTACAGACCCCATGATGCCCCGCCATATTCATCGTCAATTTCGCCGCTTTATCAAAGGGCATATCATCCAACTTGCCCATGATAGTGGGCTAATTCCCCTTTTCCCCCCACCCGTTGAGGTAATCATTAATTACATAGCTGAAACGCATACCGGCCTAATCATTTGGTGGTTGGAATCGAAATCAGAGCATCCCCCAGAACGAATGGCAGAAATAAGTATGCGTTTAATCGAACGTGGCTTCCTCGGCTTCAGCAATATCCCCCCCCTACCCATAGAAATCGG
>DATHYN010000415.1:0-4867 GCA_035459145.1 Anaerolineae bacterium
CCAAACTCCCCCCCCTCCCCTGCGACCCCCACCAAATCACCCAAATTCTCCTCAATCTCCTCACCAACGCCCGCGACGCCCTCGCCCCCCAACCCGGCACCATCACCATCCGCACCGCCATCACCCACGCCCACGACGCCCTCATCCTCGAAATCCACGACTCCGGCCCCGGCATCCCCCCCGAACTCCTCGACAAAATCTTCGACCCTTTCTTTACCACCAAACCGATCGGCATGGGCACCGGCCTCGGCCTCCCCATCGTCGCCAACCTCATCGCCCGCCACCACGGCCGCCTCACCGTCGGCAACCACCCCAACGGCGGCGCTATCTTCACCATTCACCTCCCTTTTTGATTCGACCTTAACTTTAGCCAATACCTATTGACTTCCAATCACTTTCATCATACAATATGTTAGCTAGCTAACAATAGGTAAATAATTATGTCTCAACAATCTGTCAAAGATATGGTCGGCTATACACTCGTCATGGCTTGCCGTGCTCATAGCACCCGCGTTCGTACCCTCCTCAACGCCCTCGGCCTTCACCCCGGCCAAGAAATGTTCCTCCTTTCTGTCTGGGAAGAAGAAGGCCTCACCCAAACCGAACTCGCCGACCGCCTGCAAATACAACGCGCCACCGTCACGAACTCCGTCAATCGTCTCGAAAAAGGGGGCCTCCTCGAACGGCGCCCCGACCCTGATGATGGCCGCATCTACCGCATCTATCTGACAGATAAAGGCCGACAAATCCATAATGCCACCCGCCCCGTCTGGGATGAAATGGAAACCGCCATCACCACCGGCCTCACGCCCGCCGAAGCGGCCACACTCCATCAACTTCTAGCCCAAGTCGCCCATAATCTCAGCCATGAGTCATAATTTTTCAGCTTAATCGCTTTTTTTTTGCCATTTTGTTAACTAGCTAACAAATTTACAAACCTTTTTATTTTAAGGAGATTCCCATGTCTGTTAACGACAAATTTGAAATTTTTGAACTGATGAATAACTATATTCTCTCTATTGATAGCCATAATAATGAACAGTTTGCTGATAATTTCACCGCTGATGGTGTTTATGAAAGTCCTTGGGGCACGGCCGAGGGGCGTGATGCCATCATCGGCAACATCGGCTACTGGCACAGCTCCGGTATCACCGCTGGTAAACGCCACTTTATCGGCTCTGTCCGCATCTTAGACCTCACCGCCACCACCGCCAAAGTCGAAAGCAACTACTGGATCGCCGAAGCCGAAACCTCTCCCGGTATCATCGCCACCGGCTACTACATAGATGCAGTCAAAAAAATAGATGGTTCTTGGAAAATCGCCCATCGTAAACAAGTCGTCGATCCCAGCTTTAAATTTGAAGAGTAACACATTCCAGCCCTAATCATAACCTGAGTTCGACAATTCTCCCCCTCTTCACAACGTCATTTCGAGCGCAGTTCAATCCGCCCCACACTCGACACACCCCACTCCTAAATCAAGGATTGAACGAAGTCGAGAAATCTACCCTAACAACACAGTAACCAACTCCTCCACAGGTTTAATTCATTACCGAACTCAGGTTAATCATATGAAACAAGCGTTGTTGACAACGCGTTTCAACTACCACAAATAACCAAGGGCCGGTTATGCTTCATCGCCATACCGGCCCCCAATCTTTCACTTCATTAAATGTCAACTGCTGTAAACCACTACCATCAGGCCCCACCACAAAAATCTCACCATCACCGTCCCCATACGACGTAAACAAAATCTCTTTACCATCAGGCCGCCAACTCAGCCCGCCATCAATCCTCCTATCTTCGACCACCAACTGCACCCCATCATTTACCACATCAATCACATAAAGCCCCTCCACCCCCTCTTTCTGCCCCCTCAATACAATCTGATGACCATCAGGCGACCAAGTCAACGGTGTCAAAAACAAACTGAACTCAAACAACCACACTTGCTCCTCATCCCCCACCATCGGCACCCCCGCCTCATCTACCCCCAACACCTGCACTTGACACCTTTCCCAATCACAAAAACGAACTGCCAACTGAGACCCATCTGGCGACCACGTCGGGGTCCGATACCCCAGCACCCTTTCCTCGACCCAACTTAACTGCTCAATCTCGCCACTCTCAACCTCAACAAGATAAAGTTCCGCGCTATATCCCCTGCTCATCGCAACCACAATCCTTTTTCCATCTGGTGACCACGTCGGTTCGTCATTGACCGCCATCCCCGCCAACAAAATCTCATTGCGCCCTGTCATCACATCAATGAGATATAAATCCGCCTCTCCCTCAACCAAAAGAGCCGAGCCATCTGGCGACCATATCATTTGCCCACGAACATCACCAATCCCTTCCGTCAACCTTCTTACATCTGAACCATCCCCCTCAGCCACATACACATCCAACTCAATCTTCTTCTTAACGGACCAATAAAAACGATACTGCCTCCCGGCTGCAAATGCAAACTGAGACCCATCAGGGGACCACACCGGCCCATCTTGATACACACCGTGAAACTGTCTCATCATAAATTCAGGGATATAATGCAGCGGCACACCAATAGCTAGTAACCCATCAACTATCTTAAAATAGTTCATCCCCATCCTATTTGATGCCTCCGTCACTTGTATCAATCCTTTCCCATCTTTCTCCATCGCCATCACCGCTGTCTCATTATCAGACAGTTGGCTAGCAAACAAAATCTCTTGCCCACCCACACCCATCACTTTTAGCTCACTTCTCCCCTCCACCCAATGCCAACTCAACCCCAACACACCGCCCACAACCAATACAAATAGCAAAATCTTATCCCTCAAAACCACAAGAACGCCTCCTAACCAACTACTTATTACAACCAATACCCCTCAAACCCTTCCCTTTAACCACTCATGAATCTTCGTCACCGTCTCCTTATACCCCCGCTCCATCATCAAATTATGCCCTTCACCGACCACCCCTATAAAATCAGCCCCATAAAATTCAGCCGTCTCCTTCCCCCCCGCAAAATCCGTCGCTTTATCCTCTGTCCCATTCACCACCAACATCGGCACCGCCACCTCCGTTGGCGGCGTCCAAAATGGCTTCATATGCTGATACATCACCAACGCCGACTCATTCCCCAACCGCTCATGCAACGCCTCGGCCGTATACAACGCCCCCTCTGTAATTAACAACTGCCCCGCATTACGAGCCGGATCCACCATCGGATACGCATCCATCCGCCACATCATCCGCACAGCCAACGTCGGATCACTCATCATGCCCGCCGTCAACGCCGGCGCCCGCAACACCCGATGCGCCGCCCATGGCGCCACCAACACCACCGCAGTCAACTCCTGCTCCACATACTTCAAAAACCATTGCGACAACGCCCCTCCCATGCTATGCCCCATCAAAATCGGCTTCTCATACCGCCCCACCTCGGCCTGCAAAAAGTTTAAATAATAATCTAAGGTACATTTCGGCACCGGTTTCTGCGCTGGTGACAACCCATGTCCAGGCAAACTATGGGCATGCGACTCCCATCCCCACTCGGCCAACATCACCTGCCACGTCTCCCAACACCACCCCCCATGCCACATCCCATGCTGCATCACAATCGGCCGATCAAACCGCTTCACCTTCGGATAATAACTAATCCGCTCAATCCCCTTCTCAATCACCTGCACCCGCCGATAATGCTCCGTCTCGACCTGCTCCACCAACTTTTTCCCCCCCTTCCCCTGATTAATCGGCTTCTGCAACGACTTCATCACATCTATCGGCCATAACTGCCCCACAATATAAACCGTAACCAACAAATAAGCCCCCATAAACACGACCATCACCCCACCTACACCCCACGCCAACCAGCTTACAATATCCATGATCACACCTTTTTCACTTAACTTAATACACTGTAACCGAAATAATCCCAAAAACCACCATCACAACTCACCTTATTCACAAATAACCCAAATAACCCAACCACCCTAATCTTACCTCTAAATCAACAAAAAAAAATCCCCGAAATCCCCAAAATCCGCGTCAAATCCTCCAAACCTCACCTCCACCAGAACCTCTCCTCCAACCACAAACCAAAAAAATCTGTCCAATCCCCAAAATCCGCGTTAAAATCTCCAAACCCCACCCACACCAAAACCTTACCTCCACCACACAACCAAAAATCCCCAAAATCCCCAAAACCCGCGTCAAAAACCACCAAACCTTCCCCCTGCACACAATACGCAATTCCCCCCTCACCCGCAACTAAAACAAACCAATTTCCAAAAAACATTTGCATCCACAATTCTTTTTTGCTATAATCCATATCCGTTGTTGGGGTGTCGCCAAGTGGTAAGGCAGCGGACTTTGAATCCGCCATGCGTAGGTTCGAATCCTTCCACCCCAGCCTAAAAAGACCCCTCACGGGGTCTTTTTTTTGCCTCCCTACCCCCAACTCTCCATCCCCGCCACCATCTCAACCGTCAACACCCCCCGCCACGCCCGCTTCGCCACCTCCCACTCCTTCTCAAACATCCCCCATGACCACCTCGGCCCCCACCCCCCACCTGTCTCCTGCCGCCCCACCTCATACCGCAAATAACCTTCCATATCCCCTTCAACCCAATCAGCCAACACACTATCTCGCCTCGGCGCCACCTGCAACGGCGTCAACCCATACCCCCCCCACGCCGCCTCATCACGCCCCAAAATCCCCTCCCCCAACACCCGCAACCGCTCCGCCACCACCCCCCGCACCTCGGCCGGCACCCGCTCCTCCGCCAACAACCGTACCCCACATAAAAATTCATGCATCTCAATCTTCTCCACCCCCTCTAACCACGCCACCCCCTCGGCCGTCACCCGCTCCCTTATCTCCCTC
>DATHYN010000416.1:0-6456 GCA_035459145.1 Anaerolineae bacterium
AATCAATCAAATAATGGGATGGCTCATATTCTTTGCAAATGCTAGGGTAATGTTGAACCATCCCAAATAATAACGCCTTAGCTATTCCCCTGTGAACCCCAACAATCGACTCCCACTCTCCAAATCACCAAACTGAAAATGATTCCCCGTCGTCAACTCAAACGCCCCAATCGAACCATCCATCATCGTATACAACAAAAGATCCTCAGTCCACCACGTCGCATCATTCCCACTTGGCGCTACCAAAAATAACCCATCACCATCCACCTTCGCTACCCACAACCCACTATCAGCCTCCACACTTGCCCAAGTCGCCAGGGCGATCCACTCACCCGTTGGACTCCACACCGGTGTCGGTATCATCCCCCCAAACCGCGCCGGGTCCCAATCCAACAATTGCCAACTCTCGTTTGTTACCAAATCATACACCTGCAACCCCACCCGTTCGCCAGTGGAATTCAACCAAGCCAACTTCATCCCATCCGGTGACCAACTTGGATTAAACAGATAACTACCAACCAACATCCCTTCTCCCGTAAAAGATAAGGGGTCAAAAACATCAATCGTCACTGTATGCGGTTCATAAATCCGGCCTGTCAATGTATCTTGCGCACTTGCCGGCAATACATCAAACGCGATCCGCCCATCTTTCCCCAACGCCGGCCGTTGCCCCGACAACCGCTCTTGCTCAATCACAGCCACTTCCCCCGTAATCACATCAATCATCGCCAAGCGACCGTTATTCGGCCCATCACTCTCTTCCGGCGATGTCCATACACCCGTCAACAACACCTCACTACTACCCCACGTAAAGAACCGCGCCAACTCGTGCTCGGCCGCCACCCTTTTCTCCTCCCCCGTCGCCGTATCAATCACCCACAATTGACGCTCATCCGTCAAATATGCCGCTCGCCGCCCATCAGGTGTCACTCGCACCCCTCCTGGCTTACTCGCTAATGCCTCGCCCGTCAACAAAACCACATGCTTACCCCCATCCTGAATCTGATAAATGCCGCCCGCCGGTTTCTGATAAATCAACCCCACCGGCGCCGCCAACATCCCCAAATCCTGTCCAAAAGCGCCATTCGTATACATCAACGCCCGCCATGCATAACCACCACCATCCTGCTCAGTGATAAACAAAATTGCTTCATCCGCCCCATTCGGCCCCCAACCACGGCTCAATAAAGCCGCCGCTACCGTCACATCCGGTCCAAACATAACCTGAAGTGGCTGATCCAATAACGTACTAATCTCATCAATATCCATATCACTAAATGTCACCGCTGTTGGCGCCAACAAACCACCCGTCTGCCACCGTTCAACAGCCACGGCCGGCTCCAATGTCGTCCACTCCGACCGCCACGGCCCCACCGCAAACGACTCGCTCATCACTGTCTCCCAATAAGCATACTCTTGATTGCTAACGGCCGTTTTCAAATCCTCCACAAACAAATCCAACTCCGACACAGGAGCCACCGTCGGTGGCACCTCTACCGTCACAGCCACCACCGTCGGCTCAACCACCGCCGTCGGCTCAGCCACCACCGTCGGTGCCTCAACCACCACCCGCGTCACTTCATCACCACCAACCCCATTTTCCCCACTACTCGCACAGCCCATCATCCCCACTAAAACCAAAATCAAAACCAAAAGCTTAACTCGCAACCTATTCATTTTATTATTACCCTCACACACTTACATAATTTTTTCGCTATTAACCAGCGACACATCGTTTCATTAACAAAACTAACCCAAAAAGTTATAGAACCATTGTTTGCAATAATGACTTAGATTAGCTTTGACCACCCCCCCCTCTTCTTGCCCCCCACTGCCCTAATATCTCACATAATACACCAGTTCGCGCCATCGTAATCAACGCCTACCTGACGCTATCCCCACGACATCCATATCATCAATACAATTTACCCCCCAGCGGCTTTCCTCTCAGCAAAACAGCAAGAAACAAAACATCTTCTTCAACTCAACACAAAAAAATCCGTCCAATCACCGCCCGCCCAACCTAACGTTCATTTGCCCATTCCCCCATTCGCGGTTCCTCTCAAAAACATATTTTTCCCTTTATTAACTACCCCATAATCTCACCTTGTGCTACAATGCAAGAAACTACTGTAAACTGTATAACATCTGGGAATTTTTTGAATTTACAGAGAAGGAAAGTAAAGAAACTGTGGAAGCCATATCTGCTGATCAATTTACATGGGCTGAACTAACCGATTTATACAACGAAACCCGTAGCGATTATATCGTTCCCATGCCCATGAGTGAAAAACGCCTCAAAGCATACGCTGAATCTTATGATGTCGATCTCTCCGCCTCCGTAGTTGTTCGCGATGAAAAACAATTACTCGGCCTCGGCATGCTCGGCGTCCGCCCCAAACGCAGTTGGATCACCCGCCTCGGCGTCGTCCCCGATGGCCGTCGACGCGGCGTCGGTCAAATGCTCATGGACGGCATGTCCCAATCAACAGCCAAACTCGGCCTAACCACCATGTGGCTTGAAGTCATCAAAAATAATGACAACGCCCACCGTATGTTCCGCCGCTACGGCTTCGTCGAAACCCGCGAACTCCTCGTCATCCGTCGCCCTCCCAATCTCCAACTTTCCGAACACCGCAACGAAAGCATCAACCAAATTGTCCCCCTCGAAGCCGAAGAAACCCTCCACCTCCTCCGCCACCGCCGCCGCCGCCCCAACTGGCTCAATCAAACCGAATCCCTCGAAAACGTCCCCAACCTCAAAGGACTCCTCATCGAAACCAAAAATGGCGAATGTGGCTGGGTCGCCTTCGACCTCGGCCGCTTCCAACTCACCCACGTCTACGTCGAAGTCACCTACGGCGACCCCTCCTACGTCGCCGCCGTCATCCTCCAAGCCCTCCATAACCAACACCCCCTCAAAGACACCGTCATCGAAAATGTCCCCACCCACGATCCGATGTGGCCCGGCTTCCAACGCCTCGGCTACTTCGATGCCTTCCGTCGCATCGAAATGGTCAAACAGATGGAATGGGAAAAAGGCATCGCCGGCTGGCTCAATCACACCAAAAAATAACCCCCGCCCCTTTGCCGAAACCATCCCCCCTCGGCCGAACCAATACCATCTAACATGACCCTAAACCTCACCACCCAGCAACTCATCACCTACTGGCAACGCTGTCTCCAAGAAGGGGAAGCGACCCATCTCCCCTTCGATACCGATGATTGCCACTGGCTCCAAGCCGATACCGCCCCCCTCGGCCGCCTCCCCACCACCATCATCACCGCCCTCTTCGACCAAAAACAAGCCCAAAACCCAACCAAAACCCCCCGCACCACCATCCCTGTCCTCGTCACCCCCTTCATCTACCACCACGGCCGCGGCCACCGCCGCCAATGGCTCGCCCCTGTCATCATCCGCGCCCAACTCGATCAATACGGCCAACTCCACCCCAGCAACAACCGCCCCTGGATCCCCCGCCCCCACCTCGCCCCTAGCCCCCACGAACCCACCCTCGGCCTCGCCGATGACTACGACCAATACCTCCTCGATACCAACGACGAAGACAACGAAACCTGGGACGACACCTACCACGACGCCGCCGTCATGCTCGACGCCGTCAGCGACGGCACCTGGACCAGCATCCTCGCCCAACACGGCTACCAAGCCCACCCCAGCGCCGCCATCTTCCTCGCCGATGAGTTCCAAGGCTTCAGCCTCAACATCCTCCAAACCTACGCCGCCATCCTCGCCAAAGCCCCACACCTCCCCCTCCTCGATGCCCTCACCACCACCCCCACCTACCAACCCGCCCGCCCCCTCAACCAACTCCACACCGCCGCCCAAAACCACCTCGGCCACTTTCACCGCCAATTTCCCCTCTCCCCCTCCCAACGCCGCGCCCTCTACCACCACCTCTCCCCCGACAGCCCCCCCATCCTCGCCATCAGCGGCCCCCCCGGCACCGGCAAAACCACCCTCCTCCACAGCCTCATCGCCTCCCACTGGGTCACCGCCGCCATCAATGCCAGCCCCCCACCCATTATGGTCGTCTCCTCCACCAACAACCAAGCCGTCACCAACGTCCTCGACAGCCTCCGCCGCGCCAGCGACGTCGACCGCTGGCTCCCCATCGACAGCTTCGGCCTCTACCTCACCAACAGCCGCGACAAACAGAAAGATGCCGATGACCAACGTTTCCTCTGGGCCGATAAAAAAGGGAAAGGGTTCCCCCGTACCATCGAAAACCCTGACTGGATATCAACCGCTACAGATCAATTCCTAGACCATTACCATGCTATTTATGGCGCCGCCACCTACAGCAACGCCGCCACCGCCCTCAACGCCGCCGTCGACCGCCTCCACACCGAACTCCTCTACCATTTTCAAGCCCTCCAAGACATACAAACCCTCGCCCTCCAACATCAACAACAACCCACCGCCCACGCCAACATCGACCAACAACGCCAATACCAAGCCGCCTACCAAAACCTCCAACAAGCCAAACAGCGTCAACGCGCTTGGATTCTGCACCACAATCAAGAGCCACCCTGGTTTGAATGGTTCCGATGGCTACCCACCGTGCAAACGCGCCGTCGTGAACGCAACCAAGCTTTTATCAACCACTACTTTCCCCGTGATAAGCGCCATATCCCGCCGGAGGCCGAGGCCATCTTCGATGCGCTCCGCCAACAAGTCCAAACTCAGCAAAAAATCTACGACCAATGGACCCGCACCATCCAACACCACCGCGACCAACAAGCGTACCACACCGAAATCGAAGCCCACTGGCGCGAATGGTGCCAAGCCGCTAACGCCCCCCAACTCGACCTCGCCGCCCTCAACCATTACGAAACCGATCAAGGCCAACCCCACCCCGCCAACCTCTATAACTGGCTCGATACTCACCTCCGTCGCGACCTCTTCGCCCTCGCCACCCATTACTGGGAGGGCCGCTGGCTCCAAACCATCACCGCCCGCCCCAGCCGCAATGACAAACGCGACCGCGACGGCCAAATCGCCAAATGGCGCCGCTACGCCATGCTCACCCCCTGCTTCGTCACCACCATGCACACCGGCCCCTCCTTCTTCACCTACTACCACAAAGAGCCCCACTACCTATTTAATACCATCGACCTCCTCATCATCGATGAAGCCGGCCAAGTCGCCCCCGAACTCACCGGCGCCATGTTCGCCCTCGCCCAACAAGCCATCGTCGTCGGCGACCAACAACAAATCCAACCCGTCTGGCGCGTCTCTCCCGCCAACGACCAACAAATTGCCCAAGACGTGGGCCTCGCCACCTCGGCCGCCGCCTACCACCAAACCCAAAATCGCGGCCTCCTCGCCAGCCAAGGCTCCCTCATGGCCCTCGCCGCCTACACCACCCCCTACCAAACCAGCCACCCCCACCTCCCCGCCGCCCCACCCCAGCCCGGCCTCCTCCTCACCGAACACCGCCGCTCCGTCCCCGCCATCATCAACTACTGCAACGAACTCGCCTACCAAGGCCAACTCCAACCCCGCCGCCAACCCCTCACTAACCACCCCTGGCCCCCCCTCAGCTACTACCCCATCGAAGACAGTCACTCCGCCCGTGCCGGCGGCAGTCGCTACAACGCCATCGAAGCCACCACCATTACTAAATGGCTATACGAAAACAAAGAATTCATCCTTAAACAATACCGCCACCGCGACCTCACCGACATCGTCGCCATCCTCACCCCCTTCACCGCCCAAAAACGGCTCCTCCGCCAACAACTCAAACAATACAACCTCCACCTCGATAAAGTCGGCACCATCCACGCCCTCCAAGGCGGCGAACGCCCCCTCGTCATCTTCTCCCCCGTCTACACCCTCGACGACCACCAACCCTACTTCTTCGACCGCGGCCCCAACATGCTCAACGTCGCCGTCTCCCGCGCCCAAGACAGCTTCCTCTACTTCGGCGACCCCCGCATCCTCAACCCCGACGACACCACCCCCTCCGCCCTCCTCGCCCGCCACCTCTTCCGCCACCCATCCCTAGCCTAAAGGCCAAGGCTAAAAGCGACGCCCCTCCGGGGCTTACCCCCTCCCGCCCCCCTCGGCGACCTCGCAGCTTTCCTAACCATTCCCTCCAACCCACAACCCCTCCCTAACAAGCTGCGAGGTCTCACCCCCCGCCCCCTCTCCCAGCCCAACGCACCAGCATGGCATCGCCCACCCAACCTGTAATGACGTGGCATTCGGCGCCTAAACTCCCTAAAAACGTCACACCTTCTCTCGCCGAATAGCTTGCCCTGAGCTTGTCGAACGGGCCGCGTCCCCCCTAACATCACCTCTCTCATCCCACCCCCTCGGCCTCCCGCCCCTCCCATCCCTCCCCACCACCCCCGCGCCAGCCCCAACGTACCGGCGAGGCATCGTGCGCCCGACCTTTCTACAAACGTCCTCACTCCTCTCGCACGATGCCT
>DATHYN010000417.1:0-9505 GCA_035459145.1 Anaerolineae bacterium
TACTCCTGTAAACAGCCAAAACCGCTTACAATCAGCCCGCTCAAGGCCTTAAACTTGTGAGTTTAATCTACTTGAGCCTTCATTTTCACTATTATACCAAATTTAATTTAATTGTGGACGTTTACAATGGTGCCCAACGAAGCCCAATTATAAAGCCATTCCGCATCACTCGGCCGCAAATTAACACACCCATGACTCGTCGGCGTCCCAAAACTATTGTGCCAATAAGCCCCATGTAACGCATAATCTTCAAAAAAGTACTGCACATAAGGCACATTTTCTAAATAATAATCATACCCTAATAAATATCCGTTCATCGTCTGTGACGGATAACGTAAATAAATCCGAAATTGACCAACCACTGTCGGATATTTCCACAAACCAGTCGATACTTCCGTATAAAAAACCGGCTCATCCCCTTCATAAGCAACCAAAGTTTGTGTCGTTAAATTAATATCAATCCATTTTTCGTTGGGTTCGGTTAAAAACGGCCGTTGCTCATTCTCCGGAGCCACAAACGTCGGCCAATACGTCGGCGATGGCGTCGGTGTCGGCGTCGGTGTCGGTGTGTTTGTTGGTGTTGGCGTCATTGTCCACGTCGCCCGGGCCTCATCACGCTGTGCCGCAATCGGCTTCGCCGCCACCTGCGCCGCCAATGCCACCGTCTGCGGTGTCGCCGTCGCCGTCGCCTCCGGCGTCGCCAACGCCGCCACCAATACCGTCGGCGTTGCCGTCCCCATCACGTCATTACTTAACAACGGCCCCTGCCATTGCCACACCATCCCCAACACCACCACAAAAATTAAACTAACAAACAACCCCGCCGCCATCCATCGCCGCCCCCGTCCTGTCGCCACCACCACCGTCTCCACTGGTGCTTGCTGCGTCGGCGCTTGTTGCGCTGCCCTTTCCCCAATCGGCTCATCCCCCACCACCGACTTATCTGCTCTCCGCGCTCCTGCCGCCCTTACCGGCATCCCCCGCTCTTCTCCCCGCTCACTCACCACCTCAGGCCGCTCGTCAACCACTGCTCTATCCCCTAAACGCGCTTCAATCTTCTGTCGCACCTGTGCCACCGCCGGCTCATTAGGCGCCAGCGCCGCCGCCCGATCCACAAACGTCAACCCTTTTTCCGCTGGCGCCAATTGCGCCAACAATAACCATCGCCGATAATCTTCCGGATTGGCCTTCACCGCTTGCGCCGCTAACGCTTGCGCCCGCCCCCGCTCACCTGCCTGTACCGCTGCCTGAATTTCTTTTTTTAATTTCTGATTTGCATCACTCATCGTTGCACCGCATCCAAATAACATAAAATACCTTGTGACAACCCTTTTGCGGGAATATCCGCTCGCGCTGTCAACAAAGTCCGATCACGATTCATAAATCCTGTCTCTAAAATAACGGCTGGTGTTCCGGGGTCAATCTTCCGAAACGCATGATAATCAGTCATATGCGGTGTCACCGTATTCGCATGATACGATAAACCGGTCACCGCCTCATACGCTTTTAAAATGCATTCATTTAAATGCGTCGAATCACTATACGATGAAGCCGCTGTCTTATAACCCGAGGCCGCATCCCCATAATCTTCACACGAATCTGCATGAACCGATATCAACGCCGTCCCATCATACCCGGCTAAACGTGTATCAAACTCTGCCAAAACCTCAGTCGTCACCCCCGCCTCACTTAACAATGCCGCCGTCCGCTCCACAATATTCAAATTAACCTGCACTTCTTTCAAACCATCTTCACACACCGCCCCCGGATCATTATTCAGATGCCCCACAATTAATCCGATGCGTACGGGCGGCGGGCTTTGACTTAGTCGTTGCCGTACTGGCCGCGCCGGCACAATCTTGAAAATCGATGCTGACCGATTTAGCATACTACTCGTCGCCATCACCACTTCCGCCTGCCCCTTCGCTGGCGTGAAACGAGCATGTACCCATAGCAACAACGCGGTCGCCGTCACCAAAAAAAGTAATATCGAAATATTTTGTCCAATCAACAGCAACCACAACGGTCTGTCACGATTACTATTGCGTCGTTCATTATTCATATTGATCATTATGTCTACTATTGTACATTATTTTATCACAGGATAAAATTAAGAAAGCGAAAAGATTATAATTAAAAAGGATCACACTCATTATGCAACCAAATTATGTGCAACGGCTACGACTCCATTTTAGCAAAGCAGGCGTGACCCGCTATATCGGGCACCTAGACCTAGCCCGCACGCTCGAACGCTCCCTAAATCGTGCCCAGCTACCTATCGCCTACACCCAAGGCTTCAACCCTCGGCCCCGCATGCAATTCGCCGCCGCTCTCCCCCTCGGCTACACCAGCCAAGCTGAACTCGCTGATATCTGGCTCAAAGAAGAGATTGACCCCGCCACCGCCCAAGAAAAATTAACGACCGCCATCGCCCCTGGCCTCATCATCCATGACATCTACCCCGTCCCCCTCAAAACAGATGCCCTCCAAAACAGCACCCACTCCACCCTCTACGCCATCACCTTCATCGACCCCTCAACCGTCACCGACCTCGCCCAACGTGTCCAAACCATCTTAGAAGCCGATGAGGTCAAGCGGGAACGCCGCCGCAAGAAAAAAACTGTCGTCTACAACCTGCGCCCCCTCATCCACGACCTAAAATGTCTCCCCCCAGACGACAACCCCACCCTCCACGCCCACCTCGCTCTCCGTACTGGCGCCAATGGCCGCCCCGATGAACTGCTCATGGCCATGAATATCGACCCTCTCGAAACCCGCATCCATCGTCTCGAAATCTACCTACAACCAGAAGAAGATTAACCTGTCACCATCCCCAGCCCGTGCCGCAATTTCAATAAATGATCTGCCGCCATAATAACCTGCTCTGGTGGCATCTTATCTGACCACGAAAAACCACCCTCTTGGCTATCCCGCACCACAATAATCGTATGATCACCACTGTATGGTTGGGACACCGCCGGCTCCGTCGGCCCAAACAAGGCCAATGTCGGACAACCAACAGCCGCCGCCACATGTGTCGCCCCAGTATCATGTCCCACATACAAATCAGCTACTTCAGCTAACGCCCCCAACACCCCTAATGAAACCTGCCCCGCCAAACAATGTCCGCGGTTACTCATCATCCCCTTAACCGCTGTCACTAGCTCCGCTTCCGCCTCCAACCCCAATAAAACGACTTCCGCATCATGGCTCCTCTGCAAATGATTCGCCAACAATGCAAACCGCTCGGCCGGCCAACGCACCATAGCCCGCGTTTGGTCAGGCCGAATCCCCCCACCAGGATGCAGAATGATTAACGGCCGTTCCTGATCCCACCCCACCACATCCATCAACAACCGCGTCGCTTCTTGCCGCTCATCATCCGTCGGCTCAAAAAATGTCGGCGCATCCCCCCGTAATTGAAACACGCGGGCCAATGCTAAATAACGCTCCGCCTCATGCACCACCTCCGGCCCTGGCTTTACCCCAATCGTATGGGCAAAACCGGTCCATGCCCCCCGCAATCCAATCCTCTGCGGAATACCTGCCCGCCACGCCACATAAGCCAACAAAGCCGATTCACTGGGAATAAAACAGGTATCATACCCCTCATTAGCAATCCGCTCAATCAATCCCGTGACCTCCCCCCAAGCGCCTCCCTTTTGTCCCACCTTACCCGCATCAATCAATTGCCGAATCCGACGATTAGACGCAATCGCTGGCCGTTCCCAGCTCCCTACAACCCAATCAAACCGTGCTTGTGGGTACGCCTCATGCAAAACAGTCAATAACGGCGTTGCTAACAATACCTCACTTAAACTGCCCGGCTTTAACATTAATACTTTTTTTGGTCTGCTTAATGGAGGATGTGCTCCCAACAACTGCCATGGCAAATACAATAACTGTGCCGCCAATCTTATCCCTAACGTGTCTACAGGCATTTACTTATATCCTCAACCTAACAAAGACACACACTATTTTGTCTTGGTAGGATAAATTACTGTTCATTTTAATGAACATTATGTAAACAATTAACCACCATACTCTATCTTAACCAATTTTCTCCAATTCGTCACCCCTACAACTGTCCTAGTACTATTTTCCCACTGTAATCAACCCCTCTAATTGCGCCAATGTCGCTGGCCCAATGCCTCTCACCGCTGTCAAATCGCTCACTGTCGCAAACAACCCATGCGCCTCACGATGAGCCACAATCCGCGCCGCTGTGCTCGGCCCAATCCGCGGCAACGTCTCCAATAACACTTCATCCGCCGTATTAATGTTCACTAAACCAGCCTCTAATCCCACCACCGCCGTCGGTGCCGCCGTCGGCGCCGCCACCACCGCCGTCCGCGTCTCCCCCTCCTCCGGTACATAAATCCGCATCCCATCTACCACCACTTGGGCCAAATTTAAATGAGACAAATCGGCACCATTCGTCCCCCCACCCGCTGCGACCAATGCATCAGCCACAATACTATTAAACGGCAGTTGATAGACCGCCTCGGCCACCACCGCCCCACTCACATACACCCGCACCGGCGCCGGTGTCGCTGTCGGCACCGCCGTCGCCGTCGGGACCGCCGTACTCAACACAATCGGTGTAATCACAATCGGCGTCGGCGCCAGCCGACGCCCCCATACCAAACTACCCGCTCCCAAACTAACCCCCATAAAAATCCCCACCACCCACCACAACAACCGATGCCCTAATTCTGTACTCATCTCTTTCTCCTTGTATCATCTGCTATTTCCCGTTACAATTCAATCAAATCTGATTGTCAAACAAATGTCTATCAAAGTTATTATGACCAAGGGTTTACAACTTATTCTCCACAACAAAAGTTCTAAAACCTTGGTAACAACTACTTACTCAACGCTTTAAATTCAGTTTTGACGACATCATATAAATATAAGTTACGCTATATCGACACAAAAAGGATGAAGCAGATGGCTCAAAAACCAACTGGCCCCAAAAAGAAACAGATGACCATTAAACTGCCTGAAGATTTAGAAGCAGTTTATGCCAATATGGCCCTTATCACCCACACACCTGTGGAAATCGTGCTTGACTTCGCGCAAATTCTACCGCGCATGCCCGCGGGCAACGGTCAAGTTAAATCACGCGTCATCATGACCCCAGTTCATGCCAAACTCCTCCTCCGTGCCCTCACCCAAAACATCGCCAATTACGAAGCCCAATTCGGTGAAATCAAAGTCCCCAACACCCCCTCCCTCGCCGACCAACTCTTCCGTTTCCCACCACCCAACAACGAGGATGATGACGACAAATCATGACCTCCATCGAACAGCTAGAAGCAATCACCGATTCTATCCAAACCTACTTTGACGCCGCCAACGCCGCCCGTGACGATGCCCTCCAACGCTCCCGCCTCCTCATTCGCGTCTGCTCCCGCGCCATTCGTGCCACCCATCGTGAAGAGTGGGACGAAGCCCAAAAGCTTCTAACCAAAGCCCGCACCGCCGCCCATGAGCTGTCTCATGGGGTGCGTGACTATCCCGATCTTTATCACGCTGGCTATACCCAAGATGCGCTCAAAGAGTATGTCGAGGCGGAACTTGCTTACGCCTTTATTCGCGATCTCCCCTTGCCTGCCCCCGATGAGCTTGAGGTTGAGGGCAATACGTGGCTTAATGGGTTGGCCGAGGCGGCCACCGAACTCCGCCGCCGCATCCTCGACATCACCCGCCACGGCCACAACCCCGAAAGCGAACGTCTCCTCGGCCAAATGGACGACATCTACAGCCTCCTCGTCACCTTCGACTACAACGACGGCATCACCAAAGGGCTCCGCCGCCGCACCGATACCCTCCGCGCCGTCCTCGAACGTACCCGCGGCGACCTCTCCACCGCCTACCGCCAAGCCCAACTCCAACAAGCCCTCGAAAACCTCGAAGCCAAACTAAGCGAATCCTAACTTAATCAAATAACATCCCCACTCCCATCCCCACTAATCCCCCCACCACCATCCACACCACCCACTGCTCACCCACCCACCCAATCTCCGCCGGACTAAACTCCGGCCCATGCGCATGCAACCCCGTTTTCAACACCATCAACAACAACGTCAGCCCCACACTGCTTCCCCCCCATAAAACACCTCCCAACCCCAACTGTAACCACCAACGCCACCCCTCCCCCCCCAACCAACGACGCCCCTGCCAACCCAACCACCACACCCCCAACAAACCACTCCACACCCCTAACAAAATAACCCGCCACAGCTCCCCCTCCAACCCAATCCACAACAAACCATACCCCACCCAACCCGCTACCAACCAACCATTAACCGGCCGAATCTGTTTCATACTACCCACGCTACCGCATCAAAACCGGTACATAGTTCCGATAAGGGCCCGCCGGCACACCACCCTCCTCATACGCCCCCAAATCACACGACCCATCATTCGCCCGCATCGCCCCGCGTTGATCCCAAACAAATCGGGTCCCACACCCATACTGGCCCACTGGCACCACATTCTTCATGGGACTGCCAGCCAAAAGCGCATGAGTATAGGGAATACCAATCGGTGTTTGTTTCCCCCCATTATCTTGCAACTCGCCGATCAATGGATTGATATTGACCATATCCGTTTCCTCTAAAAATGTGCACGTATCATCACTCGACACCGCATACCCCTCCGAATGAATATAACTCCCCCCACAGTTCCCTGATTGATTCCACGCAATAATACTATTATGCACTTCCATAGCCTGCGTATCATAAAGCCCCCAGGCCATATTATAAGCCACTGTACTAGAGCTAATATACACTGTATTCCTCACTAAATTACCATCTAGATTATACACACCCGTGCCATCATTGTTGCTAATCGTGCTATTCACAATAAAAACATCGCCCACTCTTTCATTCCCATCCGCTACGGGTGCCTCCTCACCACGCTTCGGAAACCGATACCCCGTATTACTGACCCCGTTACCATTATAAGCCACAGTACTACTGTCAATGGTCACGACACTCATATCATTATGCACACCAGCATCCCCATTATACTCGATACGACTCGCTGTAATCATCATATCCGCCTCATCATCCACATAAACACCAGCATACACATTATCATAAATGGCTGAATGGGAAATATACCCCCCACCCCCAATCACAAAAACCGCCCCCGATGCTGACCCAAATGGCTCATATCTATTATTATGAACCGTTGTATTATCCATCATAAACAAACCATGGCGATGCTCAATCGCATTACCACCATTACCTACAATTTCACTATCAGCAATATACACATAATCATAAGATCGTATCGCGGCCCCATCATGCTCACTGATGATACTATTCGTTACCGTCAATACCCCAAAGCTATTGATTCCCGGCGGATCATTACGACTAATCAATGACTCATTGACAAGCACATTGCCAGCCCAGTTATAAATCCCTGTGCGTGTATTAGAAATCACACGACTTCTCTCCAAATTTAAATCACCATCAATGACATACAAACTATGATATATATTATCTGTAAACTGACTATCTTCAACAGTAACAGCGCTAAAATCAACTTGCAACCCCCGACGTCCATTTCTCACTGTAACCCCCTGTAAAACCACTAACTCTTCAGCCGTTGGCGGCACATTCGGCGCCGGATAATACTGTGTGCTCGCATGAAGAACATCATTCACACGGCCACCATCAATAAACGTCACCCCTTCCCCCGCCCCAACAATCGTCACCCCCTCGAAAATATCTATATCCCCGATCGTTGGGTCATACGGCCAGCCTACATCATCACCCGGCAACAAATCAACCATATAAACCCCTTCCGACAAATAAATCGTATCCGCACCCTCGGCCGCATTCGCCTCCTGCACCGCCGCCCGCAACGTACAGAACCCCTCCGCCGTCGCACACACACCATCTCCCACATTTGCATCAACCGCGTCCACCGTGCTATCCACCACAAACTCAAGCCCACTCCCTTCACTACCCCCTCTAACCGTTTGCACCCATCCCCACAACAACACCATCCCCAATAACATTAAAATGCCTAACATACTACCCGACCGCTTTGTCGCTACTATCATCTCGAAACCTACCTCTCTGAAAAATCAAATAAATCACACTGAAGGTAACGCGATTTGTTAAATCGCCAGCCTTCCAACTGAACACCCCCTCCTTTAAACTGAGTTCGACAATTCATCCCCCCTCTCTCAACGTCATTTCGAGCGCAGTTCAATCCGCCCCACACTCGACAAACCTTACCCCTGAATCAAGGATTGAACGAAGTCGAGAAATCTGCCCTAACAACACATTAACCAACTCATCCAAAGGGTTAATTCATCATCAAACCCAAGTTAGACTTAAGCTATTATCGAACTCAAGTTAAGTATACACCCAAAAATCAGCCCAATCTGACCATAACCTGACAATCTTCTGATTAAGCTGACAATCAGCTGATTGTTACCTGAGAATTAGCTAACACCAACCACAAAAACTTGCCTCTTTAACAATATAAACCGATAATTACCACCATGAATAGAAAATCAACCAGACCCCCACAATACGAAGAAACCGCCACCTGGCGCCTCATTATTAGCCCTCCCCAAGACGGGGCCACCAACATGGCCCTCGACGAAGCCATCGCTGATGCCGTTATCGCCGGTGAGGCCCCCCCCACCCTCCGTTTTTACAGCTGGGATCCCCCCTGCCTCTCCCTCGGCTATGCCCAAGAATGGGACGAAGTCGTCGATGAAGAGCTATGTGAGAAGTTAGGCTGGGACGTTGTCCGCCGCGCTACCGGCGGCCGCGCCATCCTCCACACCGATGAACTCACCTACAGCGTCGCCGCCCCCAAAAGCGAACCACGCGTCGCCGGCGGCGTCCTCGAAAGCTACCAACGCCTCTCCTTCGCCCTCCTCCACGGCCTCAAACTGATGGGCCTCGAACCCGCCCGCGCCCAACCCTACTATGAAGACCAAGGCGAGCAAGGCCCCGCCTGTTACGATGGCCCCTCCAACTACGAAATCACCATCGGCCAACGCAAACTCCTCGGCAGTGCCCAAAAACGGCTCAAACAAGGGGGCGTCCTCCAACACGGCACCCTCCCCCTCACCGGCGACATCACCCGCATCGCCCAAGGCCTCTACTTCGATATGCCCGGCCAACGCATGGCCCTCCAAGTACGCCTCCGCTACCGCGCCACCACCCTCGCCTTCAGCCTCGGCCGCGAACTCACCTTCGCCCAAGCCGCCGACTACATGAGCCAAGGCTTCGCCCAATCCCTCAACCTCAACCTCGACGCCACCACCCCCACCCCCGCCGAACTAGACCGCGCCGCCACCCTCCGCGCCGAAAAATACGCCCACCCCGATTGGAACCAAAAGCGCTAACCTATATCTCCACCACCAGCCCATCATACGCAATCTCATACCCACGCTCGGCCGCCCACGCCGCCAAAACCGAATGAGCCGGATTCCCCTCATGTGCAATATGCGTCGCCAACACCCGCC
>DATHYN010000418.1:0-12038 GCA_035459145.1 Anaerolineae bacterium
CCCCCATCAAAGTCATAGTATCAGCAAGTTAAGCCACCATCGCCTCAAATTGTACTTACAAACTCGTTTTGCAATAAAACCCAACTAACTTATAATAACCTGAGTTCGACAATTTTCTCCCTCCCCCAAACGTCATTTCGAGCGCAGTTCAATCCGCCCCACCCTCGACAAACCACACCCCTAAATCAAGGATTGAACGAAGTCGAGAAATCTGCCCTAACAACACAGTAACCAACTCATCCACAGGCTTAATTGATTACCGAACTCAAGTTATAATAATTAACGATAAAATATATTTTATACAGGTAAACCATATGAAACAGTCTCATTATCTTTTAGGCTTGGTTGTTTTACTTTTAATAAGTTTCATCACAACTATCACAGTCCATTCAACAAAAATGGAAGCGTTTGTTTTTGAGAAACCCGTTCACGTCGACCAAACAATAAACAAGCCTATAACCACATGGTTAGATGTTAAAGAAAATCAAGGGATTGTTTATTTTTTATTTGATACTACCAATAATATCAAACGATATGATTTAGCAACCCAAATATGGTTAGCTGATATTTCATTACCCAACACTCCCACAGCCTTTACAGTCGATAACGATGGTCTATATGTTAGCTTTGGCTTCCACACCTACCGCTTCGCCTTGTCTGGGACCAATGAAACATTCTTGTATACATCTCTCTTCGCCATTAACACACTCTTTACGATTGACAATCGACTGTATATTTATGGTCATGACGCAATGTGGAGCCTTGATAAAGAGACAGGCCTTCTAATTGACGAAGCTGATTGGCTGTATCGGATGAGTGGTATTACCCCTGCCCCCACGCTTAACAAAGCTTTTGGCCGTAGCATTAGCATTAGCCCTGCTACTATGATGACAATTGGTTTAAATGAAGATGGTACACTGGGTGACCAAGTAGATGGTCCTTATCGTGGTGATTATCCTATTGCAACAGAGACATTTGTTTCGCCAGACGAGGATTATATTGTTGATAATAGTGGCACTGTTTATCACACTGATAATTTAACATATAAAAATAGTTTGGCTGGCTCATTTGATGACTTAACTTTTTATGAACAAGATATTATTCTGCTAAGAGACAATTTTTTGATTGGCTATGCAAATTTTGTAGAATTTGGCCGACTTGCTCTGCCAACAACACCCAATAACATTTTTATTTATAATGATGAGATATTTGCCTTTGCCATTAGTGATACAATGCCTATCGTGCAAATCACTCCCATTAGCAATTTGCAACCCATTCAACCCAGTACACCTGTTGACCCTCATGGATTAGCTTATACCCCCGATCAAATTTTACTAGGTAATGATGAAACTGTTTATCTTTTTAGTAAAGAGCATCGAGCTATTTTTCGTTGGTCACCTTTGGTAAACGATTATCTTGATACCATTGCTCTTATTGGTGAACCAGCCTATATAGCTTACTCTGGCGTCACAAATCATCTTTATTTCGCTTATCCAGCTGGCGAAATTAGTGGTATCGATTTGGATAATAGTATTAGCGAATCACTCTTATTTAACTCACGACAAGCACCCTTAGGTTTATCAACAGTTGGAGAATATATTTTCATTTGTGACCTCACTAGTGCTAGGTCACATTTCACATATCATCCTGACGGCACCATGATCTCGAAAGAATCTAGCAACTATTACTCCGCAGAATATGTCTGGAGTGAAGTCAATCAGAAAATATATCATTTGCGTGATGGATATACACCGAATGATCTCTTCTGGGAAGATATTGATGCTGATGGTGTTATAGGCGATCAAATGGACTCTCCTTATCATGACAGTGTTGGTTTTGAACATCCGATTCATGTCTCACCTACAGGAGAAGTTGTATTGTTGGGGTCGGGACGCGTATATGATGCCTTTACATTAGAATATGTCAATGATATATTGACTACCATCACTGATGCCACTTGGTTAGATAATCAACTGTTCACCTTGCGTGCTTTTGATAGCAATAGTCAACTACAAAAATGGGACTCCAACTATACCTTATTAACTGAACAAACAGTAGATGGTACACCATTAGGCTTATTCGCTACCACTGAGGGCTTATTAACGATTACTAGCATTGATGGTATTCCCAACTTTTCTGTTTGGACTGCAACTTTAAACCAATTACCATTAGCAACATTTGGTACCGAATCGGCTACTGGGTTATATCCCTTAACAGTTGCTTTTACCAATGAAACCTTAACTAACACCTACGAGAGTAGCTTATGGGATTTTGGCGATGGTATTACCAGTACTTTAGATCACCCCACTCATACATATAATATACCAGGTCTTTATTCTGTCACCTTAACTGTCGAAAGTGCACAGGGTATTGATATAGTTCAACGCCCTAATTATATTCAAGTCTATCAACTTCCTTCAGCCGGTTTCTCCACATCAGTAATCAGTGGTTTGTTGCCTTTAGAAGTCCAATTCATCAATCAATCCGTGATAAATGTGGGCGATATTTTCTTATGGGATTTTGGCGATGGCAATAGTAGCACCGAGGAAAATCCAGTATATATTTACTCAGATCCAGGTGTATATTCAGTTTCCCTAACAGTAACAAGTATTGTGGGTGTTGATATGCTCGTAAAGCAAAACTATATTCAAGTTTATCAAATGCCAACAGCCAACTTTTCAGCAACACCAACAAGTGGCAAGTTGCCACTCGTTGTTCATTTTAGTAATTTATCCAATATGAATGCAGGTGATACCTTTGTATGGGATTTTGGTGATGGCATCAATAGTCACGAAGAGAACCCAATTCATACTTACGATCAAGTGGGTACCTATTCAATTTCTCTAACTGTGTCTAGTGTTGTTGGTGACGATATCATAATACGACAAGAGTATATTGAAGTGCTGCCCATGGATATTTACTTGCCCATTTTATTAAATCCTTCTAACTAAGGTGTTTTACGGGTATGCCCAATAAAATGTTTTATTAGGCATACCCGTAAAACCAACCATTGAATACTCAATAAAAAATTCCAACCTATACCACTGCCACCACCAAAACCTCCCTCCAACCTCCCTCAAATGCCTCACCCGCCTAACCTCCCCCCCCATAAAATCCCCAAAAAAACATACCCTATCCGCCCCCACCAAAACCCCCAAAGTTGCCCCCTCTCCCCTATCTCCTGGTCCCAAGCCCTCGATGATATCGCCTCCCAACTCAACCACATCATCACCCAACACGGCCCCCGCGCCTCCCTCCACCTCTCCGTCGGTATCAACCAAGGCCCTTTCGGCACCCTCTGTGCCATCGCCTCCCAACTTTTGCTCTACCTCACTGGTAACTTCGACCAAACCGGGGGCATTCTCTTCCATCCCCTCGCCCCTTGGCTCGATTGGTTCAATCAACTCGCCCCCCAACCATACACCAGTCGCATCGGCCGTCATCGTAGCATCGGCCAAATGATGACCGCCGGCATCCTCGCCGACGAAATCCTCACCCCCGGTTCCGATAAAATCCGCGCTCTCATCGTTCTCGCCGGTAATCCCCTCACCTCAATTCCCGGCCAAGACCACCTCCACCACGCTTTCCAACAGCTCGATCTCCTCGTCACCCACGACCTCTTCGTCAACGACACCGGCGCTCTCGCCCACTACCAACTCCCCGCCACCAGCTGGCTCGAACGTGCCGATGTCGCCGCTTGGCACATGCCCTTCTTCAATACCAAATTCCTCCCCTTCGCCGCTCCCGTCCAACCACCACCCGGCACCGCTTGGACCGAAGCTCAATTCCTCACCCAACTTGCCCGCCGCCTCGGCCACCCCCTCTTCAACTCCCGCCCCCTCAATCATCTCCTCGGCCACCCCCGCCTCAACCATTGGCTCCCCAAACTGTGGCCAACCATCAACCGCCCCTTTCGCCACCGCTGGCAAGACGCCCACGGCCTCCCCTTCCCCTCCCCCCAACCCGGCTACTTTAACCACCGCCCCGTCCACTTCTGGCACCCCCGCCTCGACCCCGAAATCGACCGTCTCCACCATTACGCCGCCCAACTCACCACCACCAACAACAACAACAACCCCAACACACACACCTTCACCATCCTCGGCCGCCGCCGCCGCCGCGCCCAAAACAGCTGGCTCCACGGCGGTACCCACAACGGCACCCCCGATAACACCGCTTACCTCCATCCCGCTGATATGGCCGCCCTCGACCTCACCAAACACGACCACGTCCACCTCACCACCCACCTCGGCCACCTCACCATCAAAGTCGCCCCCGATGACGGTACCCCCCGCCACACCATCATCATCCCCCACGGCCTCCCTAACCAAAACATCAACGCCCTCTACCCCACCATCCTCGAACCGATCAGCGGCATGCATCTCCTTCACGGCCACACCGCCACCCTCACCATCCCCTAAAAACAAAAAAGAGCCAAGCTGTCTCCAGCTTGGCCCTCCACTTACTATCTACAAATCATAAACTACGACCCCACCACCTCATGAATCTCAATCTTATTCGCTCCCGCGAACGCTTCCGGCGGCAACGTCTTATTATCATGCTGTGCCCGAAATTCCGGTGACTTTACCCACGCCTCAAAATGCGCCTTCGACTCCCACATCGTAATCACCACATACGGATCTTCTGGCTTCGTTGGCCGCAATAATGTAAACGAGACAAACCCGTCCATCTGATCAACCAACGACGCCCGCTGCGCAAAGCGCGCCTCCACCGCTTCCGCATACGCCGGATTGACCGGAATACGGTTGGCCACCGTTATCATGCTAACGCTTCCTCAATCGGCATATCATCCGCCGGAATCGGCTCTTCCTTAATCAATGTGAAGGTCAATTCATCATCTTCACCCACATCAACCCGAATCGCGTCACCCGCGTTGAACGTCCCCTTCAACAATTGCACCGACATCGGGCTTTCCACATATCGTTGTAAGGCTCGTTTGAGTGGCCGAGCGCCAAAATCAGTATCAAACCCTTGCTGGGCCAACCAATCACGCGCCGCTGGCGTCAACTCAATCGCCACTTCACCATACTCTTTCATCCGTTTGATAATATCTTGCATCTGCAAATCAACAATTTCACGAACATCTTCAACCGATAACTGTTCAAAAATAATAATCTCATCAATCCGATTGATAAACTCTGGCCGGAACGTCTTCTTCAATGCATCTTCAATATTCTTATGCCGTTGCTTCTCTTCCGGATCACGTGTCCCCGAAAACCCGAGAGCACCAGCCCGATTAACAAATGATGTCCCCACATTACTCGTCATCACAATCACCGTATTACGGAAATTAACCAATCGGCCTTGACCATCCGTCAACCGACCATCATCCAACAATTGCAACAACGAATTCCAGACATCAGGATGTGCTTTTTCAATCTCGTCAAATAAAACCACACTGTATGGCCGCCGCCGCACTTGTTCCGTCAACTGGCCACCTTGGTCATACCCCACATATCCCGGAGGCGCACCAAACAAACGGCTAACCGTATGTTGTTCCCGATACTCACTCATATCGACCCGAATCAGCGCATCTTCATCATCAAACATAAACTCGGCCAACGCCTTCGCCAACTCCGTCTTCCCCACACCAGAACTCCCCAAGAAAATGAACGACCCAATCGGCCGCCGCGGATCCGCTAAACCAGACCGACTCCGCCGAATCGCATCCGCCAAAGCGACCACAGCCCGCTCTTGACCCACAATCCGCTCGTGTAACCGCTCTTCCATATTTAACAGCTTCTCCGCTTCCGTCTCCATCATCTGACGTACCGGAATACCTGTCCACGCGGCCACAACTTCAGCAATATCACTGGCGTCAACCGTCTCATCTAACTTGTTTTCTTCTTGCCACGCTAACCGTTGCTCCGAAAACTCTGATTCAACCCGCAAACGCTCCGCCCGATGCTTCGCCGCCCGCTCATAATCACGCACCGTATGTGCCTCTTCCTCCTCCACCCGATGTTTATCTAACTCTTTCTTCAATTCGCGCAAATCAGGGGGCAACATATGCAACGCCACCCGCAATTTCGCCGCCGCTTCATCAATCAAATCGATCGCTTTATCCGGCAACCGCCGATCCGTCACATACCGATCCGATAATTTCGCCGCCGCTTCAAACGCATCTTCTGTGTATGTAATGCTATGGTGCGTCTCATACCGATCACGCAATCCTTTCAACATCAAAATCGTATCATCCACCGATGGCTCATCCACAAAAACCGGTGCAAACCGTCGCTCCAAAGCACTATCTTTTTCAATATATTGGCGGAACTCATCCAATGTCGTCGCCCCCACACATTGCAACTCACCCCGGGCCAACGCTGGCTTCAGCATATTACTCGCATCCATCGCCCCTTGCGCCCCACCAGCCCCCACAACCGTATGCAACTCATCAATAAAGAGAATAATCTCCCCTTGTGCCCGCTCAATCTCTTCCATCGCCGCTTTTAATCGTTCTTCAAACTCACCCCGGAACCGACTACCCGCAATCATCGCCCCCAAATCAAGCGCCACCACCCGCTTATTCAATAAATTCTCGGGGACATCGCTGTTATTAATTTTTTGGGCTAACCCTTCAACAATCGCTGTCTTACCAACCCCCGCTTCCCCAATCAAAACGGGATTGTTTTTCGTCCGCCGGCTCAAAATCTGCACCACGCGTAAAATCTCATCATCTCGGCCAATCACCGGATCCAACTTTCCCTCACGCGCCAACTGCGTCAAATTTCGGCTATACTTATCCAACGTCCGATACCGATTCTCAGACTGCCGATCTGTCACCGTTTGCCCCCCACGCAACTGATCAATCGCTTCCAATACACGCTCACGCGTCACCGAAAACTCTTGCATCACCCGCGCCACGGGCGTATTCCGCTCGGCCAACACCGCCAAAAACATATGCTCCGTCGATATAAACTCATCCTTAAGCCGATTCGCCTCCCCTTGCGCCAAATCTAACACCGTCCGAATCCGTGGCGTGTAAAAAATCTGCCCCACACCACCACCATAAACAGATACTTTTGGACTCTTCTCTAACGTATCTTTGATGCGTGTGTGCATCGCTTGTGAATCTACTTTCAATATCTTTAATAATTGTGGAACGGCGCCATCTGTCTGTTCCAACAATGCCAATAACAAATGCTCTGTATCTACTTGCGTATGACCAAATCGCTGTACAATTTCGTAAGCTCTGGCCGCCGCATCTTGTGCTCGTTCCGTAAATTTATCAAATCGCATAGAAGATTCATTTCCTTATCATCATAATCTTGCTCTCAAGTTGCTTAACAAATATCCTAACATCCTGTCATTTCTATTTAACAACTCCAGATCATTAACCGGCTTATTTTCAAAATAAAATGTCAACACAACCAGTTTAATGCACTTACTACTCAATTATATAAGTTTATTTGGACTCATCTATCGACAATTACTCAACGCCCACTAAAACTCATACTACCCTAGTATAATACATCTCTGTTTGATTTTTATAAGAGAAAAAAAACACGCCCTGCCAAAATTGGCAGGGCGTGTCATTCTTGCTTAATTAACCCAGCCACAACGGCTTAAAATGGAATGTCATCCTCTTCATAACTGACATCCATGCCGCCATCATCATCACCCACCGGTACATAACCATCATCATCTTGACGGCTACTCAAGAAACGCACCGTATCCGCCCGGATTTCAAACGATGCCCCGACCGTCCCATCTTGGCGCGTGTACGTGCGTGGGCCACCCGTCCCCCGCTCAACTTGCAACACTCCTTCCACCAAAACTTTGCGCCCGCGGGCTAAATATTGATTTGCTGTTTCAGCCTGCCGGCCCCAAACCGATACCCGAAACCATGCCGTCTCTTCAACCGGTTCTCCCGTCGCCTTATTCGTCCAACGACGTGTCGTTGCCACCGAAAAGTTCGTCACAGCCGTCCCGTCTGGCATATACCGCATTTCTGGATCACGCCCCAAGTTCCCAACAATTATTACTTTCTGATACATGACAAGCGCTCCTTTTTAGTCTAACTAAAATATGGATTTTAAAATAAATTACGTAAGTTAATTCCCAAAAGGTTTTATCACTTTTTCTTGCTAACTTAATTCCCAAAAGGTTTTATCACTTTTTCTTGCCAATCACCTCTGCTAGGCGATTATATTTGTGCAAAAACTATCTGGAAATTTACTTAATTACCTTTGCTAGGCTGTGTAAAAACTATCTGGAAATTAACTTAGTACTTCGTAACATAAATTTTCTTAACTTCCACCAGACAGAAGAAGTACTAAAAACTTTGTTTACAAAGCACTTAGTTTGCTGCAGCAATTTAACAAATAACTATCTACTCAACGCTCCTCAACTCAAAATGACGACATTTTGCTAAAAATTCATCTATTTTTGTTAAATCCGCTCATTAATTATAGCACATTTGTTCTGTTTTCTCCAGTACAAACCGCCCAACCCCTATCGTAACACCATTACCTTCTTTTTGCCAAGCCCCAGCCTTCCAATCAAACACCCCTCCTTACTTCACTAACACCCAAAAATCTGCCCAATCCCCAAAATATGCGTCAAAATCCACCAAACCTCATCAAATCAACTTCTAACTCAAACGAAATCTCCCTACAGTCAAATCCAAAAAATCCGCAATAAAAAATAAAAAGCCCCCCTACACCGGCACCCCCCCATTCGACTTCGCCTTGCCCGCCGCCAACACCTCCTTCAAGAAATGTCCCGTATGCGACTCGGCCACCTCCGTCACTGCCTCCGGCGTCCCCTCGGCCACAATCCCCCCACCCCGCTCACCACCTTCCGGCCCCATATCAATAATATGATCCGCTACCTTAATAATGTCTAAATTATGCTCAATAATCACCGCCGTGTTCCCCTTATCCACCAACCGCCCCAACGCCTTAATCAATTTGGCCACATCATGCGCATGCAACCCCACCGACGGCTCATCCAAAATATACATCGTCCGCCCCGTCGCAATCTTCGATAACTCACGGCTCAACTTCACCCTCTGCGCCTCCCCACCACTCAACGTCGGCGCCGGTTGCCCTAACTGCAAATAATCTAGCCCCACATCCGATAACGTCTTTAACTTGCGCCGAATCGTCGGTACATTAGCGAAAAACTCTAACGCCTCGGCCACACTCAACGCCAATACCTCCGCAATCGTCTTCTCTTTATACCTAATCTGCAACGTCTCCCGATTATACCTCTGCCCCTTACATATATCGCACGGCACATAAATATCCGGCAAAAACTGCATCTCAATCCGATTTTGCCCCTGCCCACTACACGCTTCACACCGCCCCCCCTTAACATTAAAGCTAAACCGCCCCGGCTTATATCCCCGTATCTTACTCTCCGGTAAATTCGCAAACAAATCCCGTATCGGATTAAATAAATTCGTATAGGTCGCCGGATTCGACCGTGGCGTCCGCCCAATCGGGCTCTGATCAATCTCAATCACTTTATCTAAATGCTCCATCCCCTCAATCGTATCATGCGCTCCCGGCAAATCTTTCGACTGATAAAAATGTTGCGACAACCGTTTGCTTAAAATCTCAATCACAAACGAACTCTTACCACTTCCACTCACCCCTGTCACACATACCATCTTCCCCAAAGGAATTTCAATATCAATATGACGCAAATTATTCGCCTCGGCCCCCACAATCGTCAATACCTCCCCCGTCCCCTCACGCCGCTTCGCCGGCACCGGAATCCGCAACCGCCCACTTAAATACGCCCCAGTCAACGACTTCTCTACCTTCATCACCTCTTCCGGTGTCCCCTCGGCCACAATCTCTCCCCCATGAATACCCGCTCCCGGCCCCAAATCAATCAACCAATCAGCCTCCATCATCGTCTCTTCATCATGCTCCACCACCAACACTGTATTCCCCAAATCACGCATCCCTTGCAACGTCCGAATCAAACGCGCATTATCCCGCTGATGCAAACCAATACTCGGCTCATCCAAAACATACAAAACCCCCATCAACTGACTCCCAATCTGCGTCGCCAATCGAATCCGTTGCGCCTCCCCACCACTCAACGTCCCCGCCGTCCGCTCTAACGTCAAATAATCCAACCCCACATTAATCAAAAACTCCAACCGATGATAAATCTCTTTCAACACCGGTGCTGCAATCATCTGCTCCCGATCGCTCAACGGCGTCGTCTCCTCATCCCGCACCTGCTTGACCCAATCTAAAATCGTTCGCACCGGCTGCCGCACCAACTTATCAATCGCCATCCCCTCAATATCAACCGCCCGCGCGACCGCCCCTAACCGACTTCCCCCACACCCAGAGCAAGGATGGTCAAACATATAATCTTCCAACTTGCCCCGCACATAATCAGATGTCGACTCAACATATCGCCGCTCCAAATTAGGAATAACCCCCTCAAAAGCGGTCTCATACCGCCGCATATGCCCTTCCCGATTTTTATACAGTACTGTAATCTTCTCTTGACCACTTCCATATAATAAAAGATGCTTCTGCGCCTTCGTTAATTTACGTACCGGCTTATCCGTCGGGATCTCATAATGCGCCGCCACCGCCGCCAACAACTGCCAATAATACCCTTGCTTATCATCCGTCGGCCACGCCACAATCGCCCCTTCATCCAAACTCAAATCTTTATTTGGTATCACCAAATCCGCATCAATCTCTTTCTTCGTCCCCACCCCTTGGCATACCTCACACGCCCCATGCGGGCTATTAAAACTAAATGTTCGTGGCTCAATCTCCGGAATACTCGTCCCATCATACGCACAGGACAAATGCTCCGAATACAAATGATCAGCCGGCTCCTCTCGATTCGTCACATCACTGATAATGACAACCCCTTCCCCCAACCGCAACGCCGTCTCCACCGAATCCGTCAACCGCATCGTGGCCGCTTTCGCCTCTTCTTCCTGCTCCGCCCCATACCTGCGCACCACCAAGCGATCGACCACAATCTCAATCGTATGCTTCTTATATCGATCAAGCTCAATCGTATCATCAACTTGATACATCTCCCCATTCACCCGCAAACGAACAAACCCCGCCTTGCGTACATCTTCAAACACCGATTGATGATGCCCCTTCCGATCCTTCACCACCGGTGCCAAAATCAAAATCCGACTCCCATCCTTCATCTTGTTCACTCGATTTACAATCTGCTCCGCCGATTGCGGACTCACCGGCCGCCCACACTCCGGACAATGTGGCGTCCCCACCCGCGCAAACAACAAGCGCAAATAATCATAAATCTCTGTTACCGTCCCCACCGTCGACCGTGGATTATGACTCACCCCTTTCTGATCAATCGATACCGCTGGACTCAACCCCTCAATCTGATCCACATTCGGCTTTTCCATCTGCCCCAAAAACTGCCGCGCATACGCTGATAACGACTCTACATACCGTCTCTGCCCCTCGGCAAAAATCGTATCAAACGCCAATGATGATTTCCCCGACCCCGACAACCCCGTAATAACCACCAACTTATCCCGTGGAATCGTCACATCAATATCTTTTAAATTATGCTCCCGCGCCCCACGCACAGTGATTACATTTCGAGACAAATCAATTTCTCCTTACCCAGCCACAAATAACTACAAAACCCAAATAAAATTTTTACTCAATCGCTAATTCTAACACGAACATAAGAACTAAACCAACATTTATCTAACGGGGCAACTCCCCCCTCGTCCCCAATCGCTTCAGCTCCGCCACCGCCTCCCAACACGCCTCGGCCACCTCCCCCTCAACCCCCAACGCCTCAAACTCATCCTCATCCAACACCAAAATCTCCCCCTCGGCCCCCACCCACACATCCAACGCCATATCCACATAAAAAATCTCCCCTCCCTCAAACCGCGCCGGCTGACTAATATTACAATACCACCCCTTTAACGCCCCCACCTTCCCCCTATAAACCGCAAAAATGTTATACCACCGCCCCTCATAATAGTACTCCACAAACCGATCCCCACGCTCAAACACCGTATACCCCAAATCCAC
>DATHYN010000419.1:0-5798 GCA_035459145.1 Anaerolineae bacterium
GGAGAGGAGGGGTGGAGGCCGAGGGGAGGGGATAAGGGAGGTGAGATGATGGGAGCGAGGCATCGTGCGAGAGGAGGTTAGGCGTTGGCGGGTGAGGTAAGGCGCACGATGCCTCGCCGGTACGTTGGGATGGGATGGGTGCGGAGGGAGGGGAGAGGAGGGGCGGGAATGGTTAGGAAAGCTGCGAGGTCGGGGAAAGGGGGTTAGGAGAGGGTTTTGAGGATGAGGTTGGTGGTGGTGGTGGGGTCTTCCCATTGGGGGTAGTGGCCGACGTGGTGGAGGGGGTGGTAGGTGGCATGGGGGCGGTAGGTGAGGACGGTGTCGGCGATGGCGGGGACGGAGACGGGGTCGCGTTGGCCCCAGATGATGGTGAGGGGGGCGGGGTGTTGGCCGAGGGCTTGGAGCCAGGTGAGTTCATGTTGTTGGCGTTCGCGGAGGTATTGGATGAGGCGGTGGTAGATGCCGGGGCCGTCGTTGTAGTTGATGGTGGCCCAAAAGTCATCGAGTTCGGAGCGGGGGAGGGGTTGGGCGAAGAGGGAGCCGAATTGTTGGTTGAAGGCGGGTTGGCGGATGAGGCGTAGGCGGCTGATGATGGGGCCGGTCAGTTTGTTGAGGAGGAGGCGTTGGGTGATGACGGGTTGGTAATATTTAAGGTAGACAGAGCCGTTGAGCATGATGTAGGTGGTGATGGTGAGTTGGGAGCGGCGGAGGAGTTCGAGGGCGACGGAGTTGCCCATGTCGTGGGAGAGGAGGTGGAGGGTGGTGTGGCCGAGGTGGTGCATGAGGGCGGTGATGATGTCGGCTTGTTCGAAGAGGGAGTAGGTGTGGGGGCGTGGTTTGGCGGAGAAGCCGAAGCCGAGGAAGTCGGGGCAGATGAGGGTGTAGTGGGGAGCGAGGAGGGGGGTGATGCGGGCGAAGTCGTGGCTGGAGGTGGGGAAGCCGTGGAGGCAGAGGAGTGGGGGGCCGGTGCCGGCTATATAATAGAAGATGTCATGGTTTTGGTAGGTGAAGGTGTGGCCGTTTTGGTGCCAAGTTGCTGGTTTCATGGTTGGTTTTGTCTAGTTGTTGTTTGCTGATAGGTTTTGTTGTTGGGCTATTTGCCAGAGGATGTGGTGGTCTGGTTGTTGGAGGTAACTTGTTTGGGTGGTGGGGTCATCGTTTTTGGTTAGGTATTCAAGGATGATGTGGTAGGCGGTGGTGAGGATGTGGTGGGCGTGGTTTGGTTGGCCGAGGGTGGTGAAGAGTTCCCAAGCGTAGCGGAGGGTGCGCATGGGGTTGTGGAGGCCAGTGAGTTGGGGGGTGGTTTGGTAGTAGCCGTAGAATTTTTGCGCATAGTGAGTAGCGGTGGTGGGGTCGTTTTGGGCGAGGTGGAGGCGGCCGAGGCCGACCCAGTTTTCGGCTTGGTAGCCGATCTGGTTGATGTCGCGGTAAATTGTTTGGGCGTGATGGTAATGGTGGGCGGCGGTGGCGAGTTGATTTTGAGCGAGGGCGATGGTGGCGAGGAAATGGTGGGCGTTGGCGGCGCCTTGTTGGTTGTTGAGTTGGTGGTGGTACGCGTCGAGGCAGAAGGTGTAGTGGTCGTGGGCGGCTTGGTAGTTGGTTTGGTTGGTGAGGACGTGGCCGAGGCAGATGCGGCTGATGCATTCACCGTAGAGGTCGTTGACAGCTTGGCGGATGGGTAGGGATTGGGTGAGGTAGTTGTGGGCGGCGGTGTAATTGCCTTGGTAGTAGGTGATGAAGCCGAGGTTGGTGAGGCTGGCGGCGATGAGGCGGCGGGCGCCCATTTTTTGGCGGATGTGGAGGGCTTGTTCAAAGTAGGTTTGGGCTAGGTTGAGTTTGTTTTGATGGGCGAGGATGATGCCGAGGCCGTTGACGCTATCACTTTGGCCGGAGATGTTGTTTGTTTGTTGGGCGATGGTGAGGGCTTGTTGGTAGAAGTGGCGGGCTTCTTCGTGGTTGTTTTGGTCGAGGGCGACGTTGCCGAGGCTGGTGAGGCAGTCGGTGATGAGTTTGGGGTTATCGGTTTGCTGGGCGTAGGTTAAGGCTTGTTGGAGTTGTTGATTGGCGGCATCGAGTTGGCTTTGGCGTTGCAGGGTGTTGCCCCAAAGGCGGTGTACGTTGGCGAGTTGGCGGTCGTTGGTGGTGGTGTTATCGGCGATGGTTTGTTGGGCGAGATTGATGGCCTCGGCATATTGGCTGGTGAGGAGATGGTATGAGATTTTTTCGATGGCGATCTGGGTTTGTTGCTCATGCTTGAGGTGGGGGATGAGTTGTTCAAGGGTGTCGAGGGTGAGGCGTTGTCGTTCGCGGTCTGATTGGGTGCTGTAAATTTGGGTTTGGATGAGTAAAAGTTGGTAGTGCTGGTTGTGGTCATCGGGTTGGCGTTGGTTGTGGCCGCGGCGGAGGAGGTTGAGGGCGTCGTAATGTTCGAATTTGGTGGTGGCTTGGCGGCTGGCGGCGAGTAGGTAGTGCATCATCGGTTGGTAGGCGGCGGTGTGGCCTAATTGGTAGGCTTGTTCATAATGGTAGGCGAGGAGGGTATATTGTTGGGGGAGATTGTGGTGGTAGAGCTGTTCGGCGGTGGTGGCGGCGGCATGGTGCCAGTGGCGGAGTTGTTCGCGGAGTTGCATGTCGTAGGCGGCGTCGCGGAAGAGGAGGTGTTTGAACATGTATTGTTGAGTGGTGAGGGGAAACCAGATGTCTAATTGGGCGGCTTGTTGGAGGATGGGGTCTATATTTTGGTGGGGGGTGATGGCTTGGAGGAGGTGGGTGTCGAATTCGCGGCCGAGGACGGCGGCGATGTGAACGATTTCTTTGGCCGAGGGGGAGAGGCGGTCGAGACGGGCGATGAGGAGGGTGTTGAGGGAGGTGGGGAGGGCGATTTGGTGAGTGGCGAGGGAGAGGATGGTTTGGTTATTGATTTGTTGTTGCTGGAGGAGATCGTTTTCTTGAAGGTAGCGGAGCATTTCTTGGATGAAGAATGGGTTGGCGTTGGTTTTGTTGTGGAGGAATTGGTAGAGGGTGTCATCGATGGCGGTGCCGAGAATGAGGCGGGCAAGACGGCGGAGGGCGTGGGGGGAGAGGTTATGGAGGTCGATGGTGGTTTGGGGGAGGGTGGCGGGGATGTTGAAGTTGTGGTGTTGGCCGTCATCTTGGTAGCGGGAGGTGATGAGAATGATGACGGGGGTGTTGTGGAGTTGTTGGCAGAGTTGGGGAAGAAATTGGCGTGTGTTTTGGTCGAACCAGTGGGCATCTTCGAGTTCGAGGATGAAGGGGTGTTGTTGGGCTTCGAGTTGGAGGAGGGCGATGAGGGCTTGAAGGCTGTTTTGGTAGCGGTCGTGGTCATCGAGTTGTTCATAGAGGGAGTTGGGCCAGTGGAGGCCGATGAGGGCGCCGAGGCAGGAGGCGGCGCGGTGGAGGGTGTTGTGGGGGGCCGAGGTGGGGGAGCTGGTGGTTAAAAGTTGGTCTAGGCGGTGTTGGAAACGTTGTTTGTTGGTTTCGGGGGTGACTTGGGCTGATTGGCTGAAGTAGTGGCGGAGAAAGTAGACGAAGGGATTGAGGGCTTGGTGCAAAATCGGATCAGTTTGGCCGGTGAACCAGTTGAAGCGTTCGCTGATGGCTTGGGCGAAGGTGTGGCTAAGGTGGGATTTGCCGCTACCGGCATCGCCGTAGATGTAGACGATGTGGCATTTTTGGGTTATCAGTGTGGTTTGGACGAGGCTGATGAGTTGGCTAATTTCGTTGTCGCGACCGATCAGTTTTTGGCCGAAGATGCGTTGGGTGATGTGGTTGCCTTGGAGTTGGTAGCTGGTGATGGGGGTGGCGAACCCTTTGAGGGAGTGTTGGCCGTGGTGAGTGAATTGGAAGTTGGTAGTGGTGAGCGGTTGGGTGACGATGATTTCGCCCCATTGGGCTTGGGTCATGAGGCGGGCGGCGAGGTTCATGATGTTGCCGATGGCGGTATATTTGTCGCGTTGGGGGGAGCCGATGTAACCGGCGTAGACGGTACCGAAAGTGACGCCAGCTCGCCATTGGAGGCGGGGGTCGAGGGGTTCGTGACGAAGGGTTTGGAGGAAGCGGAGGGCGCGTTGGATATCGTTTTCGTGCATGGTGGGGGCGCCGAAGTAGATGATGATGAGGTTGCCTTTGTCGCCAAAATCGGTTTCGCAAAAGTAGCCATCGAAACGGTGGGTGAGGGTGATGATGGTTGCGAGGAATTGGTTGATATCTGACCAATGGTTGAGGCCGCGGAAAGAGAGGAAGATAGCGACCATATCGCGGAATTCGCCGGGGGCGGGTTTTTGCCAGATGGGGGCGGGGAAGAATTGGTGGGCGATGGGAGTGGGGGGGGGATGGGGTTGGTGAGGGGTGGTAGTGGGTGGTGGGGTATCGAGTTGGTGGAGGATGACGTAATCGGGATTGAGGGGGGTGGTGGTGATGGTATTGGGCGAGAATTGGTTATGGAGGGGGGTGGCGAGGATGATTTGGCCGCGTTGGGCGTGGGTTTCGGCGTGAGTGGCTTGGGTGAGGGGAGGGCCGTAGAAGTAGTATGTTTTTTGGGTGGGGGTGCCGCCGATGCCCCATTGGAGGGGGCCAAGGGAGATGCCTTGTTTGACAGTGATGTGGAAGGTGCCAAATTTGGTTTGGTGTTGAGGGTTTTGGGAGATGGTGTGGTTGATGGTGAGGGCGGTGTGGATGGCGGCGGTACAGGCGGGGAGAGGGGTGTTGTCTTGGTAGGGGAAGAGGGCGGTGACGGCGTCACCGGCGAAGCCGGTGACAAAGCCGCCGTGTTGGTGGATGGTATTGATGATGGGGTTGAACAGTTTATTGATGAGGGCGGCGACGATTTCGGCCCCTTCTTTGCCGTGGGTCATGAGGGTTTGGGTCATGGTGGTGAAGCCGGAGATGTCGAGGAAGAGGGTGGCGGCGTGGAGTTGACCGTGGGTGTGGCCGAGTTGGTATTGTTGGGTGATAAAATGGGGGATTAGATTATGCATGGGTATAAGGTAATGCATTAGGGGGAAAAAGGCAACTATTTGTGGGTGGTGAGTGGGAGGAACCGTGAATGGGGGAATGGGTGTTGGGTTGGGAGGTGGTTGATTTTGGGCAAAGGGGTCGTTTTGGTTGAGTGGTGGGCTGGTTGGATAATGTTCGGTGGGTTTTAACGCGGATTTTGGGGATTTGACAGATTTTTTTGTGTTGGTGAAGTGAGGAAGGGTGTTTGGTTGGGAGGTTGGTGATTTGTGGTTAAGGGTTGTGTTTTGGTTGAGTGGTGGGCTGGTTGGATGAGGTTCGGTGGGTTTTGATGGGGATTTTGGGAAGTGGATAGGTTTTTTGCGTTTTGGGGTAAATTGTATTACCTTTAGGGGGATTAAGTGAAATAGCGTGTAGCGAGAAGATGTTGGGATTTGCTATTGTGATGGTGTATAGGGGGATGGTTTGGAGGATTTTGGGGATTTTGGGGATTTTTTGTTGTTGGTGAAGTGAGTGGGGGTGTTTGGTTGGAGGTCTGGCGATTTAACAAATCGCGTTACCTTAAGAAAGGAAGGGTGATATGAATGGGATGAAGGGTTTTGAAGTTTTTGAAGAGGCGAAGCGGGTTTTAATTGTGGCGGCGCATCCGGATGATTGGGAGACGATGTGTGGGGGGACGGTGTATCAGTTGACGCGGGCGGGGGTGGCGGTGTGGGGGGTGAATTGTACGTTGGGGGATATTGGGAGTCAGACGGGGGGTGTGACGCGGGCCGAGGTGGCGGTGCGGCGGGCGGGTGAAGTTGAGGCGGCGGCGGAGATTTTGG
>DATHYN010000420.1:0-3429 GCA_035459145.1 Anaerolineae bacterium
ACTAACACTAATCACCGGCCCCGCCACCTCATCCGCCCCATACTCGGCCGCCGCCATCACATCCCCCCCCTGCGCCCCCACCCCTGGAATCAAAAAGTTCGCCCCGGGCGCCATGCGCCGCCCCTGCGCCAACTCCTCCGAATAGGTCGCCCCCATCACATACCCCACATGCCCCGCCACATCCCATTTCTGACTCCGCGCTATCACCTCGGCCGTCAACCCCTCCCCCTCCCTAAAATCCCCCTGAAAATCCGTCGCACTCGGATTCGACGTCCGCGCCAAAATATAAACCGCCTTATCCGGCCGCTCCCCCACCATCGGCAACACCGCCTCCGACCCCACATACGGATTTACCGTAATCGCATCCACCCCCCAATGATCAAATAACCCTTTCGCCCACGCCGCCTGCGTGTGCCCAATATCCCCCGTCTTACAATCAATAATAATCGGAATATGCTTCGGAATATAAGCCACCGTCCGCTCCAACGCAATCATCCCCGCCGCTCCCCACTGCAAATAAAATCCCAAATTCGGCTTATATGCACAGACCAAATCCTGCGTCGCATCAATAATCGCCTTATTAAACGGCAATAACGGCTCATCCCACTTCCACACCGCCTCCATTGGCAACTTATCCGGGTCCGGATCCAACCCCACACACAACCACGAATTATTCTTATCCTGTGCCGCTTTCAATTTATCTAAATAACGCATCATTACCTCAACTTATTTAATAAAGGGTGCGTTTTATCTCAGCTAAAACCACCCAAATGATACCAAAAAGCACCTGCCACATGCGTGTAGACACCTCAACCAAAGCCCACCCGAAGGTGGTGCGATTTGCCAAATCGCCAGACTTCCAACCAAACACCCCTCCTCCTTTCACCAACACAAAAAAAATCCGTCCAATCCCCAAAATCCGCGTCAAAATCCACCAAACCTACTCAAAACAACCTATACAATCATATGAAACATATACCTTTAACAAATTACCCCCCCAAACTCCCTTTCACAAACCCCACCACCGCCGCTAACGGCAACGCCGTCCGCGGCAAATAACCCGCCCGCCATAATCCACCATGATTCGCCCCCTCCATCAATAACTCCAACGGATGATCCAACACCGTCTCCGGATTAGACGCCCCACCATCATAACGCAAATCATGCACCCACATCGCTGCCATCAACGCATTCGTCGTCTCCGGCGCAAACACCTCCACCCCATACATACTCGCCCCATCAAAGCCCGCCTTCAACGCCCGATTCTTAATCACCGACTGCGTCGTCGTCGACGGCGCCACATTCAACGACACCCTCTGCCCCTCGGCCCGCGCCACCACCGCCCGCCACTGCTGCAACCGCTTCGCCAACGCATAATTTGGCCCCTGCTCAATCACCAAACAATCAACCAACCCATACTTCTTCCCATTCGCTGATGTAATTAACTCCGTCACATGCGGCTGTAATAACCGCCCCCCACTCACCCCCTGCAACGGCAACGCCGCCGCCTTACGCAACACATGCCGACTCTCATAATGCGCCATCGCCATCCGTGCCGTCTCCTCATGCACTGCAAACACATCCGTTGGCGTCGCCATATACATCAAACTACTCGCCGGCTTCGTCTCACTCACCTTGCTCATAATCGCATCCATCGCCACCGATACCCGCATATGCCGTTCCCCATCTAAATAAGCGATCGCCGCCATATCTAAATCAGCATCCAATGTCGATAACCATTGTCCAATCTCCGGCGTCTGCGTCAACAAATCAGCCCCCGCCAAATCAAACCAACTTTCCGGCTCCGCATCCGCCGCGACCGGCTGAGAAACGGGCGCTAGCAAACGGCCGTTGCCCCCTCTCACCACCCCCACAATCTTCTCCCACACCCCCGGCCGAGGCAAATCCAACGCCACCACATTCGCCCGCCACCCCGCCAACCATTTCAACGGCCCCGCCTCCGACCCCGCCCCTAACAAAACCACTGTCCGATCACTCAAATCAAACCACTCCGGATGCGCCAATACCCGCCGCAACGCCTCCCCATGACTCGGCTCAATAATGCTCTCCTCCTCCCACTTATCAATCTGCCGACGCAACTTATCTCCCTGCAAAAAATCCCCTTCATACGGCAATCCCCACGGCCGAATATCCCCGCCACCCTCACCCGCCACCGTCACCGTATGCCACGCTTCCGTTGCCGGCTCAGCCATCGCCGCCGCCAATGGTACCCCCTCCCCTTCCCGCATAAACACCAACCGCCCCCACGCCGCCGCCAAACCCGCCCGCGCCGTCGCTAACGCCGTCTCCCCGTCCCGCAAACTCACTTCACTCAACTTCCGCAAATGACGTGGATAACGATGACGCCAATCACGCTCCTCAGCCACCGCTTGCACCCCCTCACTCCCCGCCGCCGCCAATGCCGTCTGAATAATCGCTTTCCCCACCGCTGTCGTACTCCGCTTGCCATCACCCGTGACCGGAAATTGTATCCCTTCTAACGTATTTTTCTTTGTCATCTAATACCCACTTTACTCCTTTGATGTTACTGTCTGTATTGTAACCCTCCCCCACAAAGATGCAATCTCTTTACCTAAAAACAAAAATAAACCCACATTCACCCAACTTATGGCCGTCCCCCAACCTAATTGTCGCTCAAACCAAGCCATACTAATCGCCGCATCCACCCACCACAAATTCAAAAACAATGTCGCACTCACCAACCCATACCACCACCACCACACCCTCCCCAACGGCAACAAAGGCAAACTCAACGCCAACACCGGCAACAAATACCGTTCATGTGCCTCCGTTGGCAACATAAAAAATCCAAAAACCAACGCCGCCGCCCCCCACCACGCTTGCCACGCCTCATCACTCTCCCGCTTCCAAATAAAATACATAACCACCACACTCCACCCCACCAATAACCCCAACCCTATCGTCCAGCCTGTCAAACCCAATAACAACGGCTCATTATCTAACCAGGCTCCTTCCATTCGTGCCGCAAAACTACCTCGGCCACCACTAACCGCAAACCAACCATTATGCGCATTCATCGTCAAAAACAGCTGGTTCCCCGCCAATGCCCGCACCCGCTTCACCATCAAGCCCAATTGCCCCACCGCCCACCACGGCCACAATACCACCCCCATCACCACCAATCCCCCCACCACAATCTCCCCCCAACGCCGTACCCCCACCGCCCACCCTATCCCCCGCCGCCACGCCCACAATCCGATAACTGGTGCCACCACCACCCCCATCGGCTTCACCAATATACTCACCGCTAACCACCACCCCGCCCACCACCAACGCTCTTTCACCGCCGCCGCCACCCCCAACCACATAGGCAATATATACAACGCCCCAATCTGCCCCCACCAACTACTCACATACCATACCGCCGGATTAAACGCCCACACCATC
>DATHYN010000421.1:0-7253 GCA_035459145.1 Anaerolineae bacterium
TGGTGAAGGGGATGGGGGTGGCGGAGGGGGTCGGGGTGATGGTGGGAGGGAGAGTGGCGGTGGGGGTGAGGGTGGGAGTACTGGTAGGTGGCCGTGGGGTGACGGTATTGATGGGGGTGTTGGTTGGTTGGGCGGTACGGGAGGGGATGGGGGTCCAGTTGTTGTTGGTGGTGGGTGTGGTTTGGTTATTGGCATTGGGAGTCCACGTGGGGGGAACGTTGGCGGTGTTGGTGGTGGTCTTGGTAGCGGGAGAAGTGGGAGTGGGGGTATTGGCGAGGGAGGCGAGTGTGGGGAGTGGGGGTTGGGGGGTGGGGGTTTGGCAGGCGGTGAGGAGTAGGCCGAGGATGAGGAGGGAGAGGATTTTAAAGCGGTTTTTGAGGTTAATCATGAGAGGATTACTCCTTTGAGGGGGATTTTGTTTATGGCTGGAGAGAAACCTCTGAGGTTTTTGGGGAGGGTTGGGAGGGGGAGTGGTTAGGAAGCCTCAGAGGTTGGGGAGGGATTAGGAGGCTTTTCTACGCATTTTAAACCAGAAGACGAGCATGGTGCTGATGGTGGTGAAGAGGGCGAGGCCGAGTTTGGTGGCATCGATGATGGGTTCGACTTGGACGCGGTCAGGGCTGATAATGATGGTAGCGACTGGGCGGGCGTAGGCGGCACCGCCGCCGCCGCCACCACCACCACCGCTACCACTATGTTCATCTTTGCCATCGGTAAAGCCGCCACCGTAACCGGCACCGAAGGATGCGATGATTTCGGAGGCGTTGATGATGGTGTGTTGGTCATGGGTGACAGGTGGGGAAAAAACATTGTGGATTTGAATGGCATCGAAAAGGCGGTTGAAGATATTGTTCATGCTGGGGGCATCGACGATTTGTTCGAATTTAGTAGTTGTTTTTTGGTTAGACATTGATTAGAACTTTTTCCTTTTTAATAAAATTAACAAAATGTAACTCATGGTGAAAGCAAATAAGACGAAGACCATGGCGAGTAAATCGGAACGAAGAGAGGAGATAGGGATGGTTTGGACATTATTGCTTGTGGGGTTGTCAGCTGGCGTGACAGTGATGCGGGTGGGGCGGTTCCAGACAACGGTCCAGTAGGGCAATTTGAGCAAATAAGCTTGATTATGGAATTGAATATGCCAATTTCCGACGGTAATGGCGGTATTTGGGCTTGAGTAGCGTTGAATAATAGAAGATAATTTATTTTTCATACTTATAATGATAGACGAGGGAAATGGATATGTGCAAGCGATTGTGGAAATTGGTGCTAATTTTGGTGGTAATGAGCGTGGTTTGGGAGCCAGTTGGGGCGCAGGAGGTGACGGTGATACCGATTGGGGCGGTGCAGGGGAGCGGTGAGCGAACGCCAATGAATGGGCGTAAGGTGACGGTGCAGGGGATTGTGACGGGGATAACGGCCGATATCAATTCACGCGGTCAAATCAACTATTTGATTTATATTCAGAATAGTCCGGAGTTAGCGGATGGTGATCCGTTGACGTCGGATGGGTTGCCGATTTACGTGGGGCGGCGGATGCCGGAATTGGCGTTGGGAGATGAGTTGTTGGTGACGGGGATTGTAACAGAATATTTTGATTTGACGGAGTTGAGTAATGAGCAGTTAGAGATTGAGGTATTGAGTAAGGGGAATACGTTGCCGGCGGCGGTGGTGTTAGAGCCGCCAGTTCGGGCCGAGGGGGAGGCGTGGGAGATGTACTATGAGACGTTGGAGGGGATGCGGGTGAGTTTGGGGGCGGATGTGCCCGTGACAGGGGCGACGTATGGAGGGTGTGGGTTTACGGTGCGGATGGATGGGTTGGAGCCGACACCGTTGGTGCGGCCGCGTGTAGAGACGGCGGTGCATATGATGTTGGGGGTGATGCATACGACGGATGTGAGTTGTGATGAATTTTTAGCGTTGAAGAGTGGCGATCGGGTGACGGGGGTGACGGGGCCGTTAACGTATAGTTTTGAGCAGTATCGAGTGGTTTTGGTTGATGCGGCGGCGGTGGCGGTGGCGGAGGCGCCGTTGATGCCACCGCCGGAGGCGGGGGCAGTGGGAGAAGATGAGATACGGGTAGTGACGTTTAATATGGAAAATTATTTTGATTTGGTGGATGATACGGGTAGTAGTGCGGAGCCGAAGCCGACGGAAGAGGAGCTGGCGTTGAAGCAGATGAAGTTGGCTTATGCGTTGACGCGGACGTTGGGTTGTCCGGCGGTGGTGGGGGTGCAGGAGGTAGAGAATGAGGCGTTGTTGGTGGCGTTGGCGGAGATGGTGGCCGAGGGGTGTGGATTTGTGTATGAAGTGACGCATGAGGAGAGTCCTGATGGGCGGGGGATTGATGTGGCGTTTATGAGTAATCCGAACAGAGTGACGGTGGTGGAGTCGGTTTTGGGGCAAGTATGTGATGAGGTGGATACGGATGTGCAGGATTTGAGTATTCAGTGTGGGGCGGGTGAAGATGCGTTGTTTTCGCGGCCGCCGTTGTTGATGGGGGCGGTTATTGATGGGATTGATTATTATTTTATGGTTAATCATTTTAAATCGAAGCGGGGGGGAGAAGAGGAGACGGAGCCGTGGCGAGTGGCGCAGGCGGCTTATTTGAATCGGTTGGTGCGAGCATTGACGCGGGCGGTGCCTGAGGGGCGGGTGGTTGTGATGGGGGATTTTAATGATTATGGGGAGTCGGAACCGATGTTGACGTTAGGTGGTGAGGGGGGGAGTTTGGTCAATGTGATGAGGTTTTTGCCGGCTGAGGAGCGGTATAGTTACAACTTTTCGGGGGTGAGACAGTTGTTGGATGGGATATTGGTGCGGCCGAGTATGGTAGAAGAGGTGCGGGAGGTGTTTATTGCGCATGTGAATGCGGGTTTTCCGCAAATGTGGGGGGAGGATGGTGATGAAGCATTACGGGCTTATCGGGCGACGGATCATGATTTGCCATGGGTGACGTTGGTGGTGCCGGCGGGAGGTGAGAGTGGGGGAAAGGCTGGTGTTTTGATGGAGGTATGGACGCAGGTTAAGTTAGGGGAAGATTTGGTAGAGGAAGAGGTAGTTGCGGTAGAAGAGGAAGTTGTGATCGAGGAGGAGGAGATTGTGATCGAGTTAGAGGGGGTTACGGAAGAGTTAGGGGAAGGGGATGGTGAGGGAACTGGGACTGGTGTTGAGGGGGAGGTGGTGGACACAACAGATGAGGCGGAGATGGTGCCAAAGGTGAGTGAGGAAGGTGATAGTGAGGTGGTGGCAACGGCTACGGAGAGGAATTTAGGGTTACTTGAAATGATGTTGATAGCCATGATTGTGTTCCTTTTGCTAGGGGTCGTTAGTGGTGGGGTTTGGTTGGCGCGACGTTGATTATTGGGATTGTGATGGGGAAAAGATAGCGGTTGGGTAGTCCGATTTAGCCAATCGGACTACTTTTTGCTGGGGAAAAGGTTATAGAATGATTTGAATTTAGGGGGGAAATGATAATTTGGACATGATTTATGCTATATTAACTGGTGCGCGGTGTGTTGTTGATATTTTGATAATTATGAACAGTTAATAATTTTGGTTCGTTGTGGAGATAGAAGCATGAAACGTGGGATATTAAGTTTATTCGTGGGTGTGTTGCTGGTAGTGGGCGTGATGTGGTCGGTTGGGGTGGCGGCCGCGACTGAGCGGGTTGTGATTGAGCAAGTGGTGGAGCCGGTTCAGGCGGTAGTCGGGGTGAGAGATTTAGAGATGGAAGAGACACGGGTGGCGTTTGATTTAGTGGTGCCAAGGTGGGAGGTGGTTGATGGCTTGGTAGTGGTTGATGGGTTGAATAGTCGACTAAGTGAAGCGGGGGCACCGGATTTGCCAGTTTATCAGACGTGGGTAGTCTTGCCACCGGGGGCGGAGGTAGAGGTGGCGGTTGAAGTTGGGGCTATTGAGCGACGGGGCGGGGTGGCGGTGCGGCCGGGGGCAACGGCCGTTCTGCCGGCACAACGTGAAGAAACAGTGACATTAAATGAAATTGGCTGGGGGTATGAGCGTGACGAGACGATTTATAAGCGTGATGGATTGTATCCGGGGCAATGGTATCATGTATCAAAACCACAATATTATCGTGATGTGCGGATGGTGCAGTTGACATTGTATCCGGTACGTTATGAGGGGAAGGGTGGCGAGTTGGTGCAGGTAAGGGAGATGGGGGTGACGGTGAATTTTGTGGGGGGTGAGATGACGGGGCGGGGGGCATCGGCGGTGAGTGGGGGGTATGATGCGGGGTTGGCCGAGGTGGTTGTGAACCATGCGCAAATAGATGGGTGGCGGCAATTGCCCCCGCCAACGGATTCATTTACAAATACATTGCCGACGGGGATAGATAGTTATCGGATTGAGGTTGCGGAGACAGGTATTTATGAAGTAAGTTATGCGGATTTGCAGGCGGCAGGTATGGATGTGGCTAATGTTGACCCTAATACGTTAGGTTTGTGGCATCGTGGCGTGCAGGTTGCTTATCAATGGGTGGGGGATGGTGATAGTTTGTTTGAAAGCGGGGAGGCGGTGCGGTTTTATGGGTGGGCGTTTGATGGGCCACGTTTGGAGACGCAACATGTGAATAATAATGTATTTTGGTTATGGGCGGATCCAGCAGTGGTGCCAACGCGTATTATGACGGGAACGAATGAGTTGACGCATCCGTTAAAAACATCATTTATTGATACGATAACGGCTGAACAGGATGGGGTATGGTTTCCAACGTGGAGCAATGAGTGGGACAGTTTTGATAATGAGCCAGAAGCGATTTATTGGTGGTATTTGCAGAAAACGACAGCAGTAACGACGTCAGCTAAATATCCGGTTGCGTTGTTTAATCCGGTTAGCAGTGGGACAACGGCAACATATACGGTTGAATTCATGTCGCAGAATGGGCCGTTAGTAGGTGGGAGTTATCAACCACATAAGATGACAGTTTATGTTGATACGGCACGAAATTATAATAGTATGCGTACATGGCAAGGGATTCGGAATGTCAATATTAGGGGGAATATGCCTAATTCCGTTTTGGTAGAGGGATTGAACTATTTTGATTTGGAGATGGGGACGGTGACGGCATCGTATGCGCGGGATAAGATTTATGTGAATCGGGTGACGGTTGATTATGAGCGAGAGACAGAGGGGGTAAATGATTGGTTGGTGATTGAGGACAATGGTGGGGCGCGACGGTTTGAGGTGGGTAATTTCAGTGTAGGGGATGAGGGGGATGTGTTGGTGTGGGATATTGGTGATCGGTGGTGGCCGAGGGCGGTGCCCGTGACGGGAACGGCTATTGTTGATGAAGGGGGAACGTATCGGTATCGGTTTGGGGCTGATGATGTGTTGGGGGAGAAAGCAGTTTATTTAGTGACGAATGAGACGGTGGTGCAGTCGCCGGTGAGTGTGGTTCAATATGTAGGGGAGGATTTGAGTCCGGTAGGTGGGGCCGAGTGGGTGGCGATTAGTTATGGTGATTTTATTAGTGAGGCGATGACGTTAGCGGCGCATCGGGCTGATCCGCAGTTTGGTGGTTTGAGTACGCATGTTGTGGATATTTTTGATGTGCAGCAGCAGTATGGGTGGGGGTTACCGTTGCCGACAGCGATTAATAGTTATTTGTTGGCGGGTTTATATGAGTGGCCGGTGGCGCCGAATTATCTGGTTTTGGTGGGGGATGCGACGATTAATCCGCGTAAATTATCGTTGAATAATTTAGCGCGTGGTGATGATCCCTTGGTCCCAACACATATATTGTATAAAGATCGGTTTCAAGGGCAGATTCCAGCGGATACGGGTTTTTCGTATTTGATTGGTGAAGAAGGTGGGGATCCGAGTACGCCTTATCCAGAAGTGGTTGATTTATGGCCAGATATGGCGGTGGGGCGGATTCCGGCACAGAATGTGACGGAAGCAAGTAATATGGTGAATAAGATTATTTTATATGAGCAGAATCAGTTGGCACCAGAGGCGTGGCAAAATGAGATTTTGTTTGTGAGTGACAATAGTGATGCGGGGGGGCAATTCTGTAATGAGAATTTGGAGACGAGCCAGTTGTTGCCGACACAGTTTAATCAGACGCATTTATGTTTGCCTAATAATTCTGGAGCGGCGACGACGGCGTTGCGGCAAGAGATGTATAATACGATTGGGGTAACGGGGACGTTGATTTTGAATTATCGGGGGCATGGGTCGGTGGTGTCATGGGCATCGCCGGCGATTGCGGGGACGGGGGATTACAGTTTGTGGGCGAATATCGATCGGCCGATGGTGATATTGAGTGCGGATTGTTTAGATGGGTATTTTGCTGTGCCAGGGCGGCCTGGTTTGGGTGAGACATTTTTTAAATATAATGATCGTGGATCGGCGGCACATTGGTCATCATCAGGGCTTGGATTTTCGTTTGAGCATACGATATTGCATGAAGGATTTTATAAGGGGTTGTTTGAAGAGGGAATTACACGAATAGGTGATACGGTTAATTGGGCTAAGGTGGGGTATGTAGTGGATGGGCGTGGTCATGAGGCGGAGTTGTGGTCGTTTACGTTGTTGGGGGATCCGGCGATGCATGTGATGCGGCCGGATGCGGCGGTGGTGAAGGAGGCGGTCGAGACGACGGCCGAGGCTGGTGATTTGTTGACGTATACGTTGACGATTAGTAATCAAGGGGTTATGCCGACGCCGATGGTGGTGACGGATACGTTGCCGTTGTTAACGAGTTATGTGGGGATGACAGCCTCGGCCGAGGTGACGACGACGGTTGTTGGTGGTCAGGTTCGGGTTGAGTTGGGTGATGTGGTCGAGTGGGGTGAGCAGGTGGTAGTGACGTTGACGTTGGTGTTGTCGACGGGAGCGGAGAGTGGGGTGATTGTTAATACGGCGGAGGTAGTGGGTGGATTGGGGGCGGATATGGTGGCGGGGAATAATGTGGATACGGCCGAGGTAACGGTGGGAAGCTGTGTGCCGGGGCCGTTGGCACCAGTGGTGGGAGAGATTGTGTATGGTGGGGGGATTACGTTGAATTGGAGTGGTGATGGAACGACGTATGAGGTGTATCGACGGACGGCCCCGTATGGAATGGGTGGGGGGGCGTATGCGACGGGATTGACGGGGTTGACGTTTGTCGATCCGGATCCGGGGGTTACGGGTGATGTGAATACAAACTATTTTTATACGGTGCGTAGTTTGGATTGTGCCGAGATAGGGGTTGTTGATTCGCAGGAGATGGGGGTGTTTGATTTTGG
>DATHYN010000422.1:0-9554 GCA_035459145.1 Anaerolineae bacterium
CGCCGGCCGACTATCAACCGTCGGCAACTCATCCAATGGCGCCCCCTGACGCGCCGCTAACTGCTCCAACCACGCCATCGCGTCATCCATATCATCTGGAATGTCCCCAATATCATCCCCACCGGCCTCAACTTCAGCCTCGGCCACCGGTTCTTCCGCCACCGGCTCTTCCATGACTGGCTCGGCCACAGCTGGCTCTTCCGCAACTGGTTCATCAACCCCTAAATCCATCCCCTCAAATAAACTATCATCAAAATCAGGCAACTCAAGCTCCGCTTCCATTGGCGCTTCCGCTGCCGCTTCTTCTGTCGGTGCCGCCATCGCCGGCCGACTATCAACCGTCGGCAACTCATCCAATGGCGCCCCCTGACGCGCCGCTAACTGCTCCAACCACGCCATCGCGTCATCCATATCATCTGGAATATCACCAATGTCATCCCCACCAGCCTCGGCCACCACCGGCTCTTCGGCCACTGGTTCTTCAACGACCGGCTCCTCGGCCACCGGCTCTTCAGCCACCAGCTCCTCCACCACTAGCTCTTCAGCATCCAACCCCATCTCTTCAAATAAACTATCATCAAAATCAGGCAACTCAAGATCTGCCTCGGCCGATGCCATCTCTTCCGCCGATGCCGTCTCTTCCATCGATGCCGCCATCACTGGCATACTATCGACCGTCGGCAACTCATCCAATGGTGCTCCTTGGCGGGCCGCTAACTGCTCCAACCATGCCATCGCATCATCCATATCATCCGGAATATCACCGATGTCATCCCCACCAGCCTCAACCTCAGCCTCGGCCACCACCGGCTCTTCAGCCACTGGTTCTTCACCCGGCTCCTCGGCCACCGGCTCTTCGACCACCAGCTCCTCTACCACTAGCTCTTCGGTATCCAACCCCATCTCTTCAAATAAACTATCATCAAAATCAGGCAACTCAAGATCTGCCTCGGCCGATGCCATCTCTTCCGCCGATGCCGTCTCTTCCATTGACGCCGCCGTCACCGGCATACTATCGACCGTCGGCAACTCATCCAATGGTGCTCCTTGGCGGGCCGCTAACTGCTCTAACCACGCCATCGCATCATCCATATCATCCGGAATATCACCGATGTCATCCCCACCAGCCTCAACCTCAGCTTCGGCCACCGGCTCTTCCGCCACTGGCTCTTCGTCATCCGCATCTTCACTCATAGAATCAAGCATAGAGTCAAACAGATCACCATCTAAATCAGACATGCCAAAATCAGACATATCTAGCTCAACCTCATCCCCAGCCGCTTCCGCTACGATTGGCTCATCCTCGGCCGACTCTTCCGCCAAATCAGCTAACATCGACGTCAAATCAGCATCAAAGCTATCCCCATCATCCCCACCATCCATATCCATCCCTACCATAGTGGCCGGCTCTTCACGGCTGGTTGGCACACTATCAACCGTTGGTAGCTCATCCAATGGTGCCCCTTGGCGGGCCGCTAGCTGCTCTAACCACGCCATCGCGTCATCCATATCATCTGGAATGTCCCCAATATCATCCCCACCACCATCCATTTCCGCCAAACTAGCATCTAAATCCGGAATCTCTAATTCTGGCTCCGATGGCAAATCAATACCAACGGGTGCAGTTGGGGTCGTATCCGCTAATGTCGCTTCGTCAATCGTTGGCGTCTCATCCGTGGGCATGCTCATCACAGTTGGCAACTCATCCAATGGTGCCCCTTGATTAGCCGCTAATTGCTCCAACCACGCCATCGCATCATCCATATCTTCGGGAACATCCCCCACACCACCCCCATCAGCCTCTAAACTAGCGCCAACCGCATCCCCTAGATCCAAACTATCTAAATCTAAATCATCATTCACTTGGCCCATATCAGGCCCAGCTAAAGAAGGAACCATGCCGTCGTCAGCTTCCAAATCAGCCCAAGCAACCGTGGGTGGCTCTTCAACCCCCTCCTCTTCACCAGCGGCAACCTGTTCTAACCAGTTCAAATCATCATCCCCTGCCCCACTCTCTACAGGTGCCGCCTCAGCTGGTGGCTCATCCCCGTCACCCATAGACATATTTTTTATCCACGCAGGCACATCACCAGGCACAGCCTCTTCTTCTTCCATCATTGATAAATCTAAGCCAAGGTCATCACCACCGAGCCCCAGATCATCCATATCAATCGATGTCGGATCAAAATTAACCCAATCAGGCACATCGTCAGCAGACGGCTCGGCCTCGGCCGAGTCCCCTACTGCCTCCTTAGCCTTACTTTTGGCCCCATCACCTGTAATACTGGGCAACTCATCTAGCGGCGCACCTTGCTGCGCGGCTAATTGCTCCAACCAGGCCATGGCATCTTCCATATCGCCATCTTCAGGGAAATCATTTGGAATTGTTTCATCTTGCTCGCCCATGCGCTTGCCTCTCTCGTTAGTACTTATCTCGCCTAATATTTATCTAAATTTATTATACCATATTGAAGAGGATAAATAGACTATAAATGCGTATTAAAACTGTTTGCTACATTATTGTTCAAAACAATAATAAAAACAATCCATATTTATTTCGTCTCAGTGAGATCCATCTTCCAATTATTTATCAATTTAACCAGAGAATTTTGCTACCAAAACTCTCTAAATGTTCCTATCTTTTAAATGCCAGCTAGCCAACCATCATCATCATTGTTACTACTATCCTCATCATCAAGTTCAAAGAGCCAATCAGTATTACCTGTACCACCACCACTAGATGGCTCAGCCCCCTTTTCATCACCTAAGAAATCAAACTCAATCGACGATGCCTCAGCTTCATCATCACCCTGATCCCAATCAACACTATCCGGCAAATCAAGACCAGCTAACCAATCATCCCCATCAACCGACGACCCTTCACCATCTAAATCTAACCAACTATCACTCCCACTATCCTCAAAGCTAAGCTCGTTACTGGTGGCGGAGCCACTAGCCACACTCACTGGTTGTAAATTATCTAATGGCTCTATCAAAATTGAGGGCATTAATGGTGGTGCCCCTAAACCTGTCAAAGCGCGACCAGCTGGCGTCTCTCGATCCACATGGTCCTCCGCCAATAAAACCAGCGCCTGTAACTGCTGAATATACTCTTGCGCCTCTTCAATCCGACCACTCATTAACCATACATCAGTCAAAATCGCATTCGCTTTAATCGAATTAGGCAATTGGCGTAAAATCTCAATACAAATCTCAACCGCATCAACCCGCTGATCATCACGCCATAAAATCTCGGCCAACAAAGTCTGCAAATCCACCCGCCCCGGATTATCTTCCAATGTCCGCCGTAACTCCGCCGCCGCTTGCTGATACAAATAACCCCGCGCATACAAACGCGCCAAAGCCCCACGCGTCAACGGTAATTGAACAGGCACATCCCCATCCCGTTGCCGATACAAATCACGCAACTGATGTTGAATCGCTTCATTATACGGGTCAATCTCGAAAGCCCGCTCCATATGCCACAACGCTTCCGATAATTGCAAATCATCCCGATAAATAATTGACATCGCTACATGAGCCACAAAATCCTCGGGATCTGTACTCAAAACCCGATTAAAAATATCTAACGCGCCACCATAATCTTGCTGTTCTAATAACGACTTGCCTAACATTCGATACGTATCGATATGACGTGGGTACCGTTTTAAAATATGCTGGCAATGGGCAGCCGCCGTGGCATAATCTCCCTCTGTAATTAGGGTATCAATCTCTTCTAAATAATCATAAATCGAGATTTCGCTCACGATTGCCTCAACAGATCACTAACTTGCATAATTGGGTCTGCCTGATTATGCAACTTTTATGCTAATTTATCAAGTGCAATTGGGTCATTTGTCGTACCAAATTGCTAATATCCGCCTCTCTATGGGGCATTTTGCCTAAGGGATCTTCTCTTTTATCTTGACCAAGCAACGCATATAAACTATTTAAAACGCCGTAAGCCAACGCATCAAGTAGATAACCACCTTCCAATATAAACAAAATTTTACCATCACATAAACGATTGGCTAAGGTGACCAACCATTGTGACATTTGACTATACCCTGTCAAGGATAACCCACCATTGGCCAATGGATCCCGCCAATGCGCATCATAGCCAGCTGAAATCAAAATCAGCTCTGGCCTAAACGCCTCCGCTTTTGGTTCAACCACTTCAGTCAATAACTGTTCATACCCCTTATCCCCAACCAAAGCAGGTAATGGCATATTAATGGTATACCCTTCCCCTTTCCCCCGCCCTTTTTCTTGTAGCCGACCCGTTCCCGGATAAAAAAACCGCCCATACAAATGCATTGAAATAAACAAAACAGAGGCATCGTCATAAAAAATATCTTGGGTCCCATTTCCATGATGGACATCAAAGTCTAAAATCATGACTCGTTTGATACCATGCGCCACTTGTGCATGACGTGCCGCTACAGCGATATTATTAAACAGGCAAAAACCGCCAGAACGGCCGTTTTCCGCATGATGCCCCGGCGGCCGCACCAACGCCATCCCATTCGTCACTGCCCCCATCAACACATCATCAACCAAAGCACAGCAACTGCCTGCCGCTAATAACGCCGCTTCATAACTCGTATTCGTAATATATGTGTCCGGATCTAAATTCCGCTCCCCATCTGCTACCGCCTCCCACACCCGCTCAATCATCTTTAACCGATGCACCCGCGCCACTTGCTCCACCGTCGCCACCACCCCTTCCCGTTGTGACACCATCGACCACATCCCAGCCGCCTCCAAACAAGACAGTACGGCTGGCACTCGCTTCCCCGATTCTGGATGATGTTCGCGATCATGCCCTTGCGCAGGCACCACTACCACTTGGGTCGTCATAACAATCCTTCGGTTATCGGCTAAATTGACTAAATGGTCATGGCCATTATAAGCTACTCCTTCTATTATACCGTTAACTATACATAATACAATGGTAGAACGTAACTTTCTTCAAACCAAAAGGGCTGTTTGCTACAAAAAAGGGCCGAGGTATTACCTCGGCCCTTTTCACTCACTTATTGGTTAGCCCCACCTCAGCTGAAAAAATGCTCCGCGTTGTCTTCAGGACAATCGCCAAACATCGTTTTCCTCTGTTTTACCCACCCAACAAACTAAGTAACAAACCAAAACCGGTCCCGATGGAAGCAACCAAACCAGCAACCACCACCGATACCATTGACATCAATTTGATCAAGATGTTCAACGCTGGACCAGAGGTATCTTTGAATGGATCACCTACGGTGTCACCAACAACGGCCGCTTTATGCGCTTCCGAACCTTTGCCACCATGATGTCCTTCTTCGATATATTTCTTGGCGTTATCCCATGCACCACCCGCATTCGCCATCATAATCGCTAACGAAAACGCGGTCGCTAAACCACCGGATAACAAACCAAGCACACCAGCCACACCCATTAACACACCCACAATAATAGGTACAATAATGGCTAAAACAGATGGCATAACCATCTCTTTCAACGCTGATTGCGTACTGATTTCAACACAACGGGCATAATCTGGTTTGGCCGTCCCTTCCATAATCCCTTTGATTTCACGGAATTGACGACGGACTTCATCAACCATCGCCCCGGCCGCACGACCCACCGCGCTCATTGTCAAAGCACAGAAGTAGAAAGCGGTCATCGCCCCGATAAACATCCCTAACAGGAACATCGGATTCAATGGATTCACTTCATAAGCACGCATGAACATCGTCAAGTCAGCCATTTCCGTTAAGGTAATCCCATTAACTTCCGTCACCCCTTGCAAATTCAAGCTCGCTTTAATTTGTTCCGCATAAGCAGCCAACAACGCTAACCCAGTCAACGCCGCTGAACCAATGGCAAACCCTTTACCCGTCGCCGCCGTGGTGTTACCCAAGGCGTCCAACTGGTCAGTGTTCTCACGTACTTTAGGATCCAAACCAGCCATCTCCGCGTTACCACCCGCATTATCAGCAATCGGCCCATAAGCATCGGTAGCCAAGGTCAAGCCTAATGTTGCCAACATACCAACAGCGGCCATACCCACACCAAACAAACCATGCAAAATGTTGTCATTCCCACCATTTACATAGAAAGCCACAGCGGTACCGACCACCACGATGATAACGGGCAATGCGGTTGACCGCATACCAACCGATAAACCATCAATCAAAACGGTCCCGGCGCCAGTCTCAGCCTGTTTTGCAATCCCTTGTGTAGGACCATATTCACCAGAGGTATAATATTCGGTCACACGGCCAATAGCCACACCAACCACCAAACCAACAACAAGAGCCACTTCTACTTGCCATACCGAATGATTTTCCAAGGGGGTCATCATCAACAATGGAATCGCTAACACCGCAATAATCGCCGCCGCAATCTGAATCGCGCGCTCAAAAGCGGTCACTAACTGCTTCATCGATGCCCCTTCCGGCGCTTTCACCAAGAAAACACAACCGATTGAGACCAAAACACCTAAACCAGCAATCATGACCGGCGTTGTCAAATAGGCTAACTGCGCCGCCGCGCCAGCGGTGATAGCCCCCGCCACACCTAATGAACCAGTCGCCAAAATCGAGGCCGCATACGATTCATATAAGTCAGCCCCCATACCGGCTACATCACCCACGTTATCACCCACGTTATCAGCGATGGTCGCGGGGTTGCGGGGGTCATCTTCAGGAATGTTCTTTTCTACTTTACCCACCAAGTCAGCCCCAACATCAGCCGCTTTGGTGTAAATACCACCACCAACACGGCCAAACAACGCCATCGTCGACGCCCCAACAGCCGCGCTTAACATGATATTCGATAATAACGCAATATCGCCACCACCTGGTTTTAAACCGAAGTATAAAATCAAGAACCAGATCGACATATCCAACAACACGAAACCGACCACGGATAAACCCATGACCGCCCCAGCGCGGAACGCCACCCGTAAACCATCATTCAAACTCTTACCAGCTGCGTTGGCCGTCCGTGCCGAAGCACTGGTCGCCGTCCGCATACCAATATAGCCAGCTACCCCAGAGAAGAAACCTGCCGTCAAAAAGGCGAAGGTTACAATCCCATTTTGGACACCCATCACTGATAAAATACCAAACAAGACAAACAAACCAGCAAAGACGATCGCCACTGTCCGGTACTGCGCCCGTAAGTACGCCATCGCCCCATCACGAACCGCTTCCGCGATTTCGATCATCTCTTTGGTTCCTTCATCTTCTTTCTGTACTTCATTATAGAAGTAGTAAGCAGCTACTAAAGCAGCAATCGCCCCAATCGGGCCTAACCACCAAAGTAGGGGGACGCTCACCTCGTTCGCTTGCGCCGCAACTGATTGTATAATCGAATATTCCATATCCTATGCCTCCACATTAAAAGTTTATAAGGTATGGGCAGGGGTCAACCCCAAACCATACTAAAAGAAAGCGAGACACACATCTCGCTCATATATTTCCAATCTATACGCCTTGTAATTTTCGACTCACCCCACAAATTTCTCGCTGCTACTGTAAACTACTTTACAGACCCCCGATTGTAACGGAATTCACAAATGATGTCAACTAAGCTTTGCAAATCCTTTGCAAATTCCCAAACTTTTTGAAAATTGCTATAATCCTCCCAATGAATACTGCTAAAAAATTAACCCGTTGGCTCATCTATCTCCTGCCCACAACTTATGCCCTGTTCCTCTATCTCCCCACCCTCGGCCTCCCCCTCATTTACGATACCCTGCTCCACATCCGCATCGCCGGTAACCTTGATTGGCGTGCCGTCTGGCTACCCAATGATGCCTTTGGCTTCTACCGCCCCCTCACCTTCGCCCCAATGCTTCTCATCGAACAGCTTTTTGGTTACTACCCCCACCAACTGCTTCACGGCCTCAACATTTTCCACCATAGCCTCAACACCTTCCTCCTCATCACCCTCGCCCAACGACTATGGCACCACCCCCTCCGCGCCGCCGCCGCCGGCACCCTCTTCGCCACCGCCCCCTTCTCCTACCAAGCCATCGCCGTCTACGGCCACAACGTCCACCCCTTCACCACCACCCTCATCCTCCTCGGCCTCCTCACCTTCCTCCGCACCCCCACCTCCCCCCGCTGGCACCTCCCCACCGCCACCCTCTTCGCCCTCGCCATCCTCAGCCATGAATCAGCCATCCTCTTCGGCGGCTTCGCCGCCCTCTGCTACTGGCAAATCCACCCCAATGCCTTTGACCAACAAATAACCGCCCTCCGTCACCCCCGCCACCAATGGCGCCAACTGTTCGCCTCATGGCAACTTTATATCATCGCCGGCTTCGCCTATCTCTTTATCTACCAATTTTTGCCGATTAGCCGCGCCCCGCAGGCGGCCGTGGGCGACCCCGGCCCTCTCCTCCCCCGTCTCCTCTATCTCCTCCAATCCCTCACTCACCCGCTCACCTATATCCTCAACCAAATCCCGCCTCTCACCACCCGTCTCTCGGCCACCACCCTCATCCTCACCACCACTTTTATCCTCCTCCTCGCCCTCCTCAATCGCCAAACACCACCCACCGCCACCACCCGCCAACGCCTCGGCCACCGCCTCCACCCCTTCCTCCCCACCCAACCCGCCGCCCTCGGCCTCCTCTGGTGGGCCGCCGCCTCCCTCCTCATCGCTATCCCCCTCACCACCGAATACCTCCTCCACGGCCCCCGCCTCCTCTACCTCGGCACCGTCGGCGTCGCCCTCACCTGGGGCTACCTCCTCTTTCCCACCACCACCACATCAATGAACAAATTCACGCTCCTCATCACCACCACCCTCGGCCTCCTCTTTCTCCTCAATAACCATCGCTTCGTCCACCAACGTCTCACCCTTTACCAACAGCTGACCACAACCATCACCACCCCGCTCCAACAGATGGCCCCCTTCCCCTCTGACCACCAAACAGTCATCATCAATCTCCCTGATTGGCTCGATGATACCCGTAATCATTACCCTATCGGCTCCGATTTTGTCGCCATGCTGGGTGACTACCTCTTCATCGATGAAATCGTCGCCGCCAACACCCGCTCCCCCCACGATAGCTGGACCGCCATCGTCCCCGAAATTCAATCCCCAACTAATTACAATTACGGTCTCCACCAACAAACCAGTTTCGACCCCTTACCCCCCTTAACCACCACCCCTCGCCACTACTTTCTCACCCATACCACCCCCGATGCCCCCCAAACCGCTTACACCGGCTGGGCCAGCACCGCCCCACCTCCCAACACAACCCTCGCTCACTTCACCCATTACACCCTCTCCCAAGCGGCCGCTACCTACTGCCACAATCAACTAACCATCGACCTCACTTGGCATCCGATAGCACCCATCCCCCCCACCATCACTCTCTTCGTCCAACTTTTCGACCAAACAACCCAACTCACCCCACCCGCCGACGGCCCCCCCCTCGGCCTCCCCCCCTACTACCTCCCCACCGCCACCACCCTCGCCGACCACCGCCTCATCACGACCACCACCCCACCCACCCACCTCCTCATCGGCGCCTACGATTACACCACCGGCCA
>DATHYN010000423.1:0-3946 GCA_035459145.1 Anaerolineae bacterium
GGTTTGAAAGACGTCAGTTTGCACATGTGACTGATACATTGTTACCAGAAATTGATAAAATTCCAGTTAATTTACGACAATGTTTTGGGCAATGGTCGGCGAATGGGTGTGTGAAAGATGAATATGGCATTGTTTTTGTGCGGCCTAAAGTTGTGGCTGATTCTTATGATAATGTAACGATTAAGGCATGGGCTATTATTTTGCATGAGATATTTCATCATATTCAAGTGGCACATACATCTAGTGATGTTATTGTACCGGCAACTCAATGGTATCTTGAGGGGCAAGCGCGGGCGATTGAAGATAAGTTATGTTTAGGCCCTAATAGGGTCACGGCGGCTTGTTTTGATCATGTGCCCGAGAGTGATTATGATAGTGCGGTGAATACATATTTAACCAATTATGTTGATGTGCCTTTAACGGATAGTAGCTATTGGACGGTTTTGTTTTGGGTTTATTTGATGGAGCATTATGGGGTGGAGGGGGCAGATGATCCGGCCGAAAAAGGGATTGATTTTCTAAAAGAGTTTTGGCAACAAGCGGAGCTAAATCCTTATCAGGATGGTTTTGAACTAGTAGAAGCAACATTGGCGGCATTAGATGCTAATAATCCAGATATGGAGGCGGTGTGGCATGATTTTGTGGCGATGGTTTATTTGAAGGATTTGAATAGTGACTCTGTGCCCGAGATTTATCAGTTAAGTGATGTGGCTGAACCGGGGGGATTGTATCAAGCGCCTACTTATCATGACAAAGTAAATATTTTTCCTGGTGGTGATTATTTAGCTACAGGTGAGTCATTATTACCATGGAGTATCCATTATTATCAATTTTTGCCAGCGGGTGATATTGATTATATGGCTATTACGGTGACACAAGATAGTAATAGTCCCGCTTATTATGGTTTTTTTGCGGTGGAAAACAATAATTTAATCGCTATGAAACATGAGATGGGGAGTGGGGGGTCGTTTTCGATCAAGAATGATACAGCTTTTAATTCTGTGGTGTTGGCGGTAGCAAGCCAAACAGAATTGGTGAATTATCGGGTGGCGGTTAATGTATTAACACCTACATTAGAGATTGTGGAACCACCCCCGATAGTGATGGCTGGCGCGCCGGCCAATCCGGATAAGATCCAGATTGTGACGCGTTTATTGGCTCCAGGAGGGTTGCCGTATCCGGGGATTGATGTGAATAAGTTTGAGTTTTGGGTTGGGGGGCAGTTGGTACCTGATGAAGATGTGATTAGTGCGGCGGTTTTGGGAGATCAGCAATGGTTTGTGATCCGGCCACCGATTGTGGGTATGGAGCAGACGGCATCATTGGAAGTTATATATGATGGTATTGCGGCGTTAACAATAGCGAAAGGGGTGATGTATAGTAATAATGCGCCTAATTATGAAACGATGATGGTTTTTGATCGTTCGGGGAGTATGGCGAATAATGATAAGTTGGTGTCGGCACAAAATGCAGGGCGTATTTTTGTGGATAGCTGGAATACGGGTGATAGTTTGGGGATTGTGACGTTTAATCAGATACCGGTTGAAGCGATGAGTTTGAGTGCATGGTCAGCTAGTTCGCGACAGACGGCTTTAAATACGATTGATAATATTACGGCTTCAGGGGGGACGGCGATTGGGGATGCATTGGTGGCAGGGTGGGATGCATTGCACACGGGGGGGACGGTAGGGGATAATTATATTTGGAGTTTGTTTTTGTTATCTGATGGGTTAGAGACGGATGGAGTTGAATCGTTTGAAGATGTTGCAAATAGTTTGATTGGTGATGCAGATGATCCGATTGTGCATACGGTTGCGGTGGGGCCGGATGCGGATCGGGCGCAGATGAGTTATTTGGCTGATAAGACAAATGGTGTTTATCATTATATTTCGGCACCAAGTGATAATTTTACGGGGTTGATGGTAGATGATTGGAACTTGGATTTGGTTTATCGGTATCGTTTGATTGCGGATAATATGTTGGGCTGGCAACCGACATTTTCATTCGTGGGGCCGATGGTGGATGCTAATCCGGATCAGGATGTGGTGATAGTTCCGGTGGAGGCAGGGGCGACGCATTTGTCGTTAGCGTTGAGTTGGGTGGCGGTTGCGGGAGGGTGTTGTGATGTGGGGGATGTGATTTTACGAGATCCAACCAATGTGATTGTTCCTATCGGGCAAAGTGATGCGTTACATCGGACATGGGGGATTAATAATCCGGCGAGTGGGAATTGGACATTGGAGATTAATCGGCTACAGCCTGGGGTGCAGATGATGGGTGGTAGTTTGCCGTCGTATGTTGTGCAGGCGGCGATTGGGTCGGATTTGACGATGTTTAGTTATATACAGGTACCAGTCACGACGATGGCACGGTATCCGGGGGTTGCGTTGCCGATTTTGGTGAGTTTGACGGATGTGGGGCCGATTACAACAACGGCCGTTCAAGCAACAATCACGACTCCCAGCAATGTGACTTACAATATTTCTTTATTTGATGATGGTGAGCATGGTGATGGGTTGGCTGATGATGGGGTGTATGGGGGGACATATTATTATACGGCCGAGGCTGGTTCCTACACTGTTTTCATAACGGCGGATGGAGTAAGTAGTATTCACGGCAGTTTTCATCGGGAAGATACATTATCGGTCCATTTTGATAGTGAGGGGGATGATGATAATGATGGGTTGCCCAATGAGTGGGAACGGGCGCGGGGGACGCAGGTGAATGTGCCGGATGGAGGGGCTGATCCGGACGGGGATGGGTTGAGCCATTGGGCCGAATTTCAGGCTGGTTTGAACCCATTTGACCCTGATAGTGATGATGGGGGCGAGATTGATGGGACGGATGGGATGCCGCATGATCCTAGTGATGATACGATTCGGCCGGTATGGTTGGACGCTTATCCGGGGATAGATCAGATTTATTTACAGTATGGGGTACGGCCAGAATATGATTCGATTGAGGTTTATCGGCGGGAAGGGATAACGGGGACATGGGGGTTCTTGACACGGTTGTTGACGGTGACGGGGCGGATGACGGATACGACGGTGGTGGTGGGGAGTGCGTATTGTTATCGGATGGTGGGGATGACGGTGGGGGGAGGAACGGCCGTTGCTTCGCAACCGGCGTGTGCGACGGCGCAGATGGATCCATTGCCACCTGTAGGTACGGTTACTGGGGCGGCAACGGGGGTGGGGCAAGGTGTGACCTTGACTTTAAATGCTGTGGATAATCAAGTAGTGGATCATCTTCTTATCAATGGTGGTTATGAACTGCCGTTGGCGAGTGTAACGGGGGTGACGGATATGCGGATTAGTAATACGGCTAATCTAGAGATGGTGGGGTGGCAACCATATACCAATACGTTGTCGTGGACGGTGAGTGAGACGTTAGGTATAGCAACGGTTTATGCGCAGTTTCGTGATGGAGCAGGTAATGAGTCGTTGGTGGTTAGTGGAAATATTTATATGGGCTGTGGTGTGACGACAGCGCCAACGGTATTGATTAGTTTGGATGGAACTGGTGGGGTTGTGTTAGATTGGAGTAGTCAACCAGGCGTAGATTTGGCTGAGTATTGGGTGTATCAGTATGGGGCACCGTATCAGTCTAATGTGCCGGGGGCGGTTTATACGTTGATTAATGAGACGAACTATTTAGAGCGTGAGGTGGTCTGGCCGTTGTTTTATCATGTGCGTGGTGTTCAAGGATGTGGGTTGTATGGGGAGAGGTCGAATGTGGTGGGGGTGTTTGGGTATGGTTTGGTGGCGGGGGAGTAGAGGAAGGGGGTGAGGTGGTGCGATTTAACAAAGGGTGTGTTTGAAATGAGTTGAAATAAAAATCTTATTGGCAGAGTTGGAAATCATGATATTCTTGTTTAATCTTCACAAAAAACAAGGAGAAAAAAACATGATTTCCAACCCATTATCAATGATACTACAAAAAGTAA
>DATHYN010000424.1:0-2318 GCA_035459145.1 Anaerolineae bacterium
AAACCCCGCCCCCGCACCCAACGCCGACTCAACCCGCATCTTCCCCCCAAACTCTTCCACAATCTTCTTCACCACCGCTAACCCCACCCCCGTACTCTCTACATCATCCCGTGAATGCAACGTCTTGAAAATCTGAAACACCTGCTCATGATGGGCCTTATCAATCCCCGGCCCATCATCAATCACCCCAAACTCATGCAACCCATCCTTCGCCGCATAACGAACCTCAATCCGACCATCATCACGATCATGATACTTAATCGCATTACTAATCAAATTAGCAAAAACCTGCTCCAACTTCACTTCATTCGTCCTCAATACCGGCATATTATCCGCCACCACAATCGTAAAACCTTCCGGCGGCGTCAACCCAGCCACAATGATAGTGACCAAATCCCCACAATCAACCTCACTCTCCTCCACCTCATCATGCCCCACCCGCGCATAGGCCAATACCCCCTGAATTAATCCCTCCATCCGCTCTGTCCTCTGCGTCAACAGCCCCAAATACTCTTGTGACTCTTCACTCAACTGGTTCTCATCATCTTCCTCTAACCAACTGACCAAATTAACGATCCCCCGTAACGGCGCTTTCAAATCATGAGAAATCGTATAGGCAAAATGATCCAGTTCTTGATTCGCTTTCTCCAACTCCGTCGCCCGTAACGCCACCTCTTCATTCGCCACCCGCAACGCCTGCTCCGCCAACTTACGCTCGGCCACCTCCGCCTCCAACTGCGTATACGCCGCTTCAAACTGCCGCGTAATCGTCCGCCCCAACGAAAAAACCAACCCCCCCGCCAACAATAACAACACAATACTACTACCTAACAAAATCCCCTGTGACTGCCTCTGCGTTGCCAATACCTCCGAAATATTAAAAAAAAACGAGATCTCTTGCTCATCATAAAGCAATTTAACCTCTAACTCCATCTGCGTCAGCAACGCTTCAATTTCCTCTCCTGTCTCTTCTTTCTCACTCCCCGTTTGCGTTAAATACCGGCTCAACAGCTCATCATACGCCAACAAATCTGCCCGAATTGTCGCCAAATCTTCTTTCCGTGGATGATCATCAGGTGTCCGATTAAACGCGACTAAAACTTGACGACCTGCAAATCCCCGCGTCTGCTCTAGCTCCTTTAATCCTATCTCTTCATCAATATCAAATTCGATGAATCGTATCTTTAACACCAACAATTCACGCTGAATATTGGCTAAGTCAGTTGCCAAATACCCCGTATACTCATACGAATCAGCCGCCTGAGACACATCACGAAACGTATTAAACAAAACTATTTCAGCCGCAATTAACACCACTACCACACAACCAATCAATAGTTGCTGTAATGGTGTTAATTGCCTCTGTGATAGCGGCATATAGTTTATTTAACCTCCATCGTCTCTATCTGCCAAATCCACAATGGATTATACTCAACTGGGTCTAACTCATCAGAAACATGATAAGGGTAAATAATCCGTATCGGCCCACCCGCTTCAATATCTAAATATTCACCATCTACCTTTGTCGCTAACATAATCGGCCACTTCTCAATATCAGCCAAACTGATATCCACCGCATAATCATCCAAAGCGGTCATATGGATCATCGTCGCCCCGTCACCAATCTCAAGCATCTCAACCAAATCAGACATCAACACCCCACTATACGTCACCTCTGTCTCCAAAAACGGATCCACCAACGTATACGATACCAACCGCATCTTTTCTAATGTTTCCATATCCAACACCAACAGATCCGCCTCATTCGTACTGCCAATATCCCCCGATACCGTCAAAACCGGCTCTCCCGTACTCATTGGCACCTCATCACCCGCCCCAATCTCCCCCGCCGCTATCACCTCATACCCCAAATCCGCATCGTCACCACCATCCGCTCCACACCCGACCACAAATAACAACATAAAAAAACACACAAAACGGGCATACTGGCGCATCACCTAACCTCCCTACTATTCTGCAGTTAATAATTGCCTCGAATGATACTCAATATTAATCAATTCAGCAACCTAAACAAAACCTAAATTCGACAACATCCCCCCCACCCAACGTCATTTCGAGCGTAGTTCAATCCGCCCCTCCCCAACCAAACCACACCCCACCAACAAGGATTGAACGAAGTTGAGAAATCTACCATAACCTCCCCCCAACAACCCCCAACAAAGGCACCATTCATTCATACAACCCACTCAGCGCTGTCATTCCGGCGCCGGCCGGAATCCACTCCTCACACCACCCCCATCCCAACCTCCTTCTCCGCAAAAACCACTCCCCCCCCACCAACTACCCCCCAGCTACCA
>DATHYN010000425.1:0-42300 GCA_035459145.1 Anaerolineae bacterium
TGGAGGATTTTTTTTGATTTGTTGGGAGGGAAATGAAAAGGGGGGGGGCATTTATTGATGATTTTTTATTTGTTATTTTTTATTTGGGTTGGGTGGGGAGGGGGGATTGGGCCAATTTGGACATTTGTGTTTTGGGGGAGGTGGGGGGGAAGCGAGGGTGGGTTGGGTTGTTAATGTGCGGGGAAGGGGTAGGTGAGGAAGAGGTTTTCGAGGGCGAGGCGGGTGTTGACGTTGCGGTCGAGGTGGAGGATGGTTTCTTGGGTTTGTTGGAGGCTGGTGAGGGTTTGGGCGGGGGTGAGGGTTTGGGCGTATTGGTTGAGGGTGGTTTGGCGGTCGATGTTGGTGAGGTGGCCGAGGGGGCGGCCGGTTTGGAGGAGGATGAGGTCGTGCCACCAGCTGACCCAGGTTTGGAGGAGGGGGGGGAGGTCGGCCGCTTTCTTGGCGAGTTTGTCGGCGAGATTGAAGCGGATGATATGGTCACCTTGGAGGGTGGTGTCGAGGTGGTCGAGATGGGTTTGGCGGGTGGCTTGGAGGGTGGGGTCGTGGTGGGCGCGGAGCGCCCAGCCGAGGCGGCCGTTGGCGATGTGGGCGAGGGTTTGGGCTTCGGCGGGGGGGAGTTGCCAGCGGGTTTGGAGGGCCGTTTCGATGTCGGCGGTGGCTAAGGGGCGGAGTTGGATGGTGCGACAGCGGGAGCGGATGGTGTCGAGGAGGGCATCGGCATCGGTGGCGGTGAGGAGGAGGATGACGTTATTGGGGGGTTCTTCTAAAGTTTTGAGGAAAGCGTTGGCGGCGTTGATATTGGCGGCGTCGAATTGGCGGATGATGGCGATTTTGTAGCGGCCCTCGGCCGCCGTCAGTTGTAAATCTCGCTGAAGTTCACGAATCGCATTGATTTTGATGGAAGGGATGCCGCGACTACTGAGTTCGGGGGTGAGGATGTGGACATCGGAGTGGCGGTCATTGGCGATGAGTTGGCAGGGGCGGCAGATGCCGCAGGGGCGTTGTTGCGGGTTGTGGTCGAGGCAGTTGAGGGCTTGGGTGAAGAGGCGGGCGAGGGTGATTTTGCCGATGTGGGCAGGGCCGGTGAAGAGGTAGGCGTGCCCGATGCGGCCGTGGGTGATGGCGGCGGTAAGGAGTTGGACGGCCCAGTCGTGGCCGATGAGGGATTGCCAGCGCGAATTCATGGGGTGTATTATAAGGGGGAGTGGGGTTGGGGGCAAGGGGTGCATGGCCATATTGGTTATCAAAGGGAATATGGTATAACAGTGTTTGATAAGTTGCTAAACTGACATACATTGTCAAGTGATTGAAATTAAATTTTCTAGAAAGATAGGTTGAAGTGAAAATATCAAAAAAAATAATGTTACTATTTATTTCGTTAGTGTATGTAGGTTTAATATCATTAGCTGTTTTTTTTATTTATGAAGAAAAGCCTGAACAACTAACACTTACTTACACCTTAAAAGATATTTGGCCACATTCATTTGATTCTTTGCCCTCGGCAACAATATTCAGCGGCCCGCGAATATTCAAGTCTCCTCAAAATCAGCTTATCTTAGTTCAAACAACATATGATGAAGCATTAGATTCAAATGTGTTTCATCTGTTAATTTATGAAGATAGTAGTTGGTATGATACCAACTTGGATCAAATGTTAATGGCTAAGAAACCGATTCGTTATACTGTAGATTTCATGACAAATGGTGAATTATATATTGCCTATCAAGAAGATGCTGGTGAAGATATCTATTTTTTGCGTTGGCGAAATAATGAATGGGAAACTGCTGGCTTGTTTTCGGGGAATGCTAAGGGATGGGATACGGCTATTGTTAATGATACAATTTACTTTATTTGGGAAGATACAGGTACTATTTCCTTGGGAAAGTGGGAGGGAACAGACCAAATTGAAAATGCTTCTCTAGAATTTATAAGCACACTACAGGGAACTGAACCAACCTTTCTAAGAGGCTTTAATCAAAATGTATTTGTGAGTAGTATAGATTCTTTTAATAGATTACGTATATCACAATGGGAAAGTCAATGGCAAACGATTGGCACATTTCCCGCCGATACGCAATTTGATGCGATTGTATCTTCGTCAGGAGAAATATATTTAGCGTGGATACCAATTACCGATAAGCCAGAAGTAATTAAATGGGTACCTAGTGAACAAGAGTGGCAAACCATCCCTTCTATTATTCCGCCTGTTAATGATAATGATGGATATTATCATGGTGTGTGGTTAGAATTAGATAATGATGATAGTTTGTATGTAGGTTATACATTCTTTGCTAGAAATAATTTATTTGTTGCAAAATTGATTAACGATCAATGGTTTTATGTACAAAATAGTACTGCTCCAGATCCGAATTTATTGTCTTTTAACGAGTTTGCTTATTATCCTAGATTGGTTGCTGTTAATAATCAGGTTTTCGTATCATGGTTGGGTTCAGTGAGAAATAGAGGAAACGGATATAAGCCGGGTTTGCTGTTTGGGCAAGAAGGATGAACGGAATATATTAACTCTTTTCCTGATGGTTACATAGTATCTTATCTTAATAATGTGATGGTAATGAAGTTGAAACATGCTAAAACTGTACATTTTAGAAAAGAGCAATCATCATTACCGGGGTATTGATCGTAGCGGGCCACCTTACCAAGAAGAATTACCTCAAACATCCATTGTCAATCAGTTGTGTTTGTGGTACGCAGAGGAGAGCTATGAATATGGTTACGTCATATTGTAAGTGGCAACTAGCAATGATTGTGCTTATCCTTGCTTTATTGGTTTCAGGATGTACGGTGGCTTCCAATTCCAATCAAGAGCCAATGGCTACAATAAGTACAACCCGGATACCAGCGGTGGAGATGTCTATGATAACGCGTGTTGTCACCACAACGATCCTATCACCAACACCGACTACAGAACCGACATTGGCACCGGCAACGAGACAACCAACAATTACTTTGACGCCAGTAGAGCCTACATTAACGCCATTACCAACTATGTCGACTGAAGCAGCTACTGATTTGTATTATGAATTATATGAAAATAATGGTGATTGCCAATTGCCTTGTTGGTGGGGTTTTGAAATTGGATCCGCATCAATGGCAGAAGTTGAGCAATTTTACCAATCATTAAATGCTAATATTCGTTATTCATCATTAGGCAGAATCCTTGAGGCGATGGTATTAAATCCAAACAACGAAAATGGCTGGCAAGTAAGACATAAATTTATAGCACCAGATGAAACGATTATTCATGAGATGGAAATCCAAATTGATCAAGGTGATCAATATCGAATTATTCCTATGCTAGAAACATGGGGGGAACCAACTGATATTTGGTTATGGACAATACCGAATTCTCGTGAAGGTTCACATCCGGCAAGGCTGCGAATTTATTATCCCAATCATGGTATTTTAGCCGCCTATTCCTTAGAAGTAACCACTATAGATGACCAAGTCCATATCTGTTTCGATCAAATCGAAAACATCACTTTTTTGTTATGGGATCCGGCAATCTGGGATCCTGAAGGTACAAAAACTTTCACTGACCGTGCCAATGAAAGTGGTGCATTAAAAATCGAAGATAATATGCGTCCTATTACGGAGGTAACAGATTGGGACGTTCAAACATTTTATGAAGTTGCAACAAATGTCACCGCCACAGAATGCATGTTAACCCCAGCCGAATTGTGGCCAATTCCCTAACCTCATGATAAGTTTCATCAAAAAGTTTTATTTTAGCATTTTGTTTTTGCTCGTTTTAGGTCTCACTCAATGCACTCGGCCCCAAAATAGTCAAATAATAGTTGATTTGCCGATCATTGAGAAAAGAAATGTTGATCGCTTGGTAAACGAGATAGTCTTACAGAGTAATAGTATGACGCAACTGGCTATTAGTCCTAATGGGGAGTTGCTGGCTGTTATGGATATAACAACTGAGAGAAAATTGATTATTTATCAACTGTCTGACTGGGCCATTCATAAAACGATTGATGTAACTGATAAGACGCCAGATAATATTAGGTTTATTATAGAATGGTCGCCAGAAAGTGAAAAGATTGCTATTGTCAGCAATGAAGTAAATCATGATGTGCATATTATTGATTTAGAGTCGGAACGGGTACAAAGTTTAAGCGGTCATGAAGGGGTTATTTTGGCGCTAGCTTGGTCGCCAGAGGGAACAAAATTAATAGGTGGTGGTGATGAAGGCAGACTTTATAAATGGGATGTTGGCTTAGGGGAAATTATACAGTCCGCTGATGTTTTGAGTACAAATCCAGAAAGACCTGGTGTTACAATTACTCATATTGATTGGAATCCGTTGGGAACAACCTTGGCGATTGCTGTTTCTCTCGGTTATTATGTACCAAACGGAACGATACAGATTTGGGAGGCAAAGGGGCTTGAAAAATTATTTCATATTGACCCTAACACAAAACCTATGAAGAGTTTAGCGTGGTCACCTGATGGACAAATCTTGGCTGCTGTCAGTGAATGGTATGTACTAATTACAGTCGATAGTGCTACTCAAATGTATAATCAATGGGTTCCTGAAGGGATGTATGATGTCGATGCTTTTTCTTGGGCAACAGATAGCAGTTGGCTTGCTCTTACTAGTAGTAATGGGGAGTTGGTGATTGCTGATTTAAATGACAGAGTTATTTTAGCTGCTTATGATGATAATCTTGGTGATTTTGCTCAAGAGCGACTTACGCCATTTAAAATCTTGTGGACAGAGAAAAAAATTCTTTATACATTTGATACAAGGTATGAGGCATATGTTCAAGAATGGTATGTGCAAAATGATTGATTGACTGTTAATGAAGGGAGAGCATATAAATATAGCGTTTAGGCCACGCTTTTGGGCGCGGCTTTTTTTTGTTGGCTCAATAAGCAATGGATTTGTTGGGATGGTTCAGAATTCACTTTTAGAACCTATGGCCGGGATGGAAGTGACCTAGGTTATATATCAAGACAACATGAAACTTGGGCTGATAGTTTTTCTGTATGGGTATATTCTGTTAAACATGGAAATGCTCCAGAGGCTTGGTGGGATCGCCAAAATGTTTCTATAGAGCCAAATTGGCAAGATATGTTTTATGCAGTTAACAGTGCTTTGAAGGAGGTTTATGTTGATAATTAATAATATATTGCAATATTGGGTAAAGACTTTAATATATATGCTTGGCATTATGGGAATGCTCATTTTAATTGGTTGTATAGGTGATGACCCACCACTGTCATCTTGTTTTGTACAAACAGATGTTTCAGGGAGAGGTCCACGTTTACCATATGGCGATGGTGAATTTATATGGACTATAGATGATCAAAATATTATATTTCGAGGCAATGATGAAAAATTATATATTGTAAATATTGCTGATTCTAAGCCGCCGCAAAGGTTTGCTTATACACAAGGGATATGGTTAGACTCTGTTACTAATAATAATCAATTTGTTTTTACATCATTTATAAATGGAAAGAATCAACCTTTTATAGGGGATGTTTCGTCACAAACAATTAGTAGCATTGAGTTTTCTAGCCATGTCAATAAAGCGTTATTTTCGCCAGTAAATAAAACATTATTTGTTTCTTTAAGAGATGGGAGAATGTTCCCTTATGCAGTTGTTGATTTGGAATCAGATAGTGTAAATATACATCAAGTTATGGATGTTTCTTTTTCCCCCGTGAGTTGGATGTCTGATGGACAAGGACTAGTTGGCTATAACTTGCAATCCTCAAGTGAGGATTTATATTATCTAGATATTAACACCGATGAATTAACACAACTTACTTCACCCCCTTATTGCGTACATGATGCAATTGTATCACCTGTTAACAACCAAATTGTTTTTCGTTCTGGTCATGATAAAAACTGGGATTTATTTCTCTTGGATGAAAATGGTGACACGAATTCTTTAACAAGAACACAGAGTGATGAACGTGAGCCAGTTTGGTCGCCAGATGGTCAACAAATAGCCTTTATTCGTTTTGAACGAATAACTAAAGAGAAAATTCGTCAAGATATCTACATTCTTGATATTGATAGTGGTGAGGAACGGGCTTTAGTTCAAACAAGTGATATGCTAGAAGCTGCGCCACGTTGGTCGCCTGATGGGAAATATATAGCTTTTTTGTCGATAGAAGATGAAAAGCAAGAGTGGACACTCAACATTGTTTCAGTTGATGATGGTATTGTACAACAGGTCGCAATATTGAATAATGATCCACCAGTTAGATGACTTAACCCCGAAAAAGTGGACTTAGAGTTAAGCAAATAAAAATGACTGCTCGTACTCTGTGGGATTGCAATACCCCAAAGAGGAATGAAGTCGCTTACGAGTATAGACCAGTTCTATGTATTTGAACAAGGCGGCTTTTTTGTTGGCTCAGTACGATAAGGATTTGTTTGACAAGACAAGTTGTTTTCGGTTATAATTTAGTGGCAGACCGACGGTCGGTTTGTGACTGTTTTTAGGAGAGAGATTATGGTAGCGGTGCCAGAGATGAGTAGTCGGGATAAGTTGTTGTTAGCGGCGCAGAGGCTCTTTTTTAGTAAAGGGTATGATAATAGCTCGGTGAATGAGATTATCGCGGCGGTGGGGGTGTCGAAGGGGGCGTTTTACCATTATTTTGAATCTAAACAGGATATTTTAGAGGCGTTGGTAGCGGATTTGACGGCGCAGTTGGCACAGAATATGGCCGGGATTTTGGCGGATGAGTCGTTGGCGGTGCTGGATAAGTGGCAAAAATTGGTCGCGGCGTCTAATGAGTGGAAGTTAGAGCGAAAAACGGAGCTGTTGCAGTTAGCGCGTGTGTTGATGTCGGATGATAATGTGTTGTTGCGGTATAAGTTGCGTGAAGCGCGGAAAGAGGTGTTGGTGGGGACGGTGGGGCAAATTGTGGCCCAGGGGGTGGCGGAGGGAGTGTTTATGACGCCGTTGGTGGCCGAGGCGGCCGAGATGGTGGTCGCCTTGCATATGGCGTTTGGTGAGAGTGTGAATGAAATTTTAATTAATCAAGCGGCTTATAATGAGCCGGCGCAGTTGGTGAAGCGAAAATTAGAAGCAGTGCAGATGGGGATGGAGCGGATTTTGGCCGCGCCGGCCGGTTCAATGCCGTTGGTGGCTGATGAAGCGAGTTTATTGGCTTGGTTTGACGAGTAGATACGAGGTTTATTGATGAGTCATAAAGTAATCGAAACAGAGAATTTGACCGTTTATTACGGGAAGCATCGGGGGATTAAGGATGTGAATTTAGAGGTGGAGCAAGGGGAGGTGTTTGGTTTTTTGGGACCGAATGGGGCGGGTAAGTCGACGACCCAGCGGGTGTTGTTGGATGTGATTCGGCCGTCGGGGGGGCGGGCGTCGATTTTCGGGCTGGATTGCCAGACGGAGGGGAGCGAGATTCGGCAACGGGTGGGGTATTTGCCGGGTGAGTTGAGTTTGTATCCGCAGATGACGGCGGGGCAGTTTTTAGATTTGTTGGTGTCGATCAATGGGTCGCAAGTGGATAAAGCGTATCGGCAATCGTTGTATGAGCGGTTGCAGTTGGATCCGACGCGTAAGATGAGTCAATATTCGCGGGGGAATAAGCAGAAGGTGGGGTTGGTGGCGGCGTTTATGGGGAAGCCGGATTTGTTGATTTTGGATGAGCCGACGGGGGGGCTGGATCCGTTGGTGCAGCAGACGGTGATGGAGTTGGTGCGGGAGGTTAAGGAGGAGGGGCGGACTGTGTTCTTTTCGTCCCATATTTTGCCGGAGGTGGAGGCGGTGTGTGATCGGGTGGGGATTATTCGGGACGGGGAGTTGATTCAGACGTCGCCGGTGCAGGCGTTGACGCAACAGGCGTTTAAGCGGGTGCGGTTGTTTTTGCGGGAGGAGGCGGCCGAGGGGGCTTTTGCGGGGATTGAGGGGGTGGAGGAGATTAATCGAGATGGTTTTCGGGTTGAGTTGGAGGTGCGGGAGAATATGGAAGGGTTATTGCAGGCGGCGTTAGCTATCGGTTTGGATGATTTAGATATTTTACCAGTGACGTTGGAAGAGATTTTCTTATCGTTTTATGATAATAAAGGGGCGTAAGATGTTTAGTTTGTTATGGCATGAGATTAAGTCGCGGCGTAACGCGATTATTGGTTGGGGGATTGGGTTGACCTTTTTTGGGTTGATGTATACGACGATTTATCCGCAGGTGCAAGAGGAGATGGCGGGGTTGGCTGATTTGGCTATTTACCAGGCGATGGGGATTGAGATCGCGACGTTTGAAGGGTATTTTGGCTCGACGGTTATCGGTTTTGTGCCGGTTTTGTTGGGGGTGTATGCGGTGTTGACGGCGACGACGGCGTTAGCGGGGGAAGAGGATAATGGGACGTTGGAGTTGTTGTTGACGAGTCGGATGAAGCGGTGGGAGATTGTGATGGCCAAGGCGTTGGGTTTGATGGGGGTGATGGGGATTATTCTGGTTATTACGGGCATTTCATATGTGTTTGGGTTTACATTGGTGATGGATCAGATTGAGACGGAGGTGACGCAGGGGGCTGTGTTTGTGGTTGTTTTCTCGGCGTTGCCGTTGGTATGGGTGTTTGTGGCGCTGGGGCTGTTTTTGGGGACGGTGACGCCGACTCGGAAGACGGCGATGGGGATTGGGTTGGTGGTGTTGATTGCGAGTTATTTTATGGAGAATTTGGGGAGTATGTTGGCCGAGTTGGAATTTGTGCAATCGTTGTCGTTATTCACTTACTTTAATTCGAGTTCGACAGTGTTTGCTGAGGGGGTGGCGATGGGGGATATGGTGTTGTTATTGGTGTTGACGGGTGTGTTCTTGGGTTTGGCGGTGGTTGGTTTTCAGCGACGGGATGTGACGGTGGGACAGTGGCCGTGGCAGAAGGTGCGGGTGTAGCTATTGAAATATGCTTCTAATTGTGCTACGCTGATGAGATGGTTTGAACATATTAATTTTTAGAAAAAGGGGATAGTATGGTCATTCACTTAACAATTGATGATAAGCTTGTTCGTGAAGCACAACAACTAGGTCAGCATGAGTCCGAGGTTGCGGCTGTTGTTGCGGCATTAGAAGAATATGTTCGTTATCAAAAACAGTTGCAAATTATCGACCTATTTGGTGTTATTGAATATGATGCTGAATATGATTATAAGTCACAACGACAACAGATATGACTGTTTTAGTAGATACGGCTGTGTGGTCATTGGCTTTACGTCGTCGTACAAGCAAACCTACTAAGGAAGCGATTGAATTACAACGATTAATAATGGCCAATTAAGTAGTAATTGTTGGCCCTATCCGTCAAGAATTATTGTCTGGAATTCGGCATGAAGCTCAATTTGTTACATTATAAGGAACATTTATCAGTTTTTATTGATTTAGTACCAACAACAACTGATTATGAAACAGCCGCCCATTATTTCAATTTATGTCGTCAGCATGGTATTCAAGGTTCTAATACTGACTTCTTGATTTGCGCATTGGCTGTTAATCATCGGCTGACTATTTTTACGACTGATAACGATTTTACCCATTATAAGCAATATCTTCCTATTAATTTACATACCATCTAATCAATTGAGTTGCTTTTGTGGGCCAGTCTGTTGGGGTTGCATGAGACGGAGGCTTTGAAGGAGATGATTGCGGTTTATTATAAGGGTGCTGGGGAGTAGGTCAGTTTACAAGTTGGTTTGGTGAAAGGGAGTCACGTATAATAGAGAGTCCCATTTATTATTGAGTAAGTCTGGTTGGTGGGGATTTGGTTTAATAAATCCGTTTGTTTTGATAAAAGTAATTGGTTTAGGTGTAACTGTTGCCGGTGCTGGTATGACACTCTTTGATTAGACTGTTATGAAGTAGACAGCTGTTTATTTAAACGGATGTAGGGGGAGGATTTTATAAACTAGTTTCCCAACAGACGTATTATTGAAGGTAGAGGAAAAGAGATTATGCCCACTGAGACTCCTATTATTGTGTCGGGAGCGAATTTGACGGTTGATGATGTGGTGGCTGTGGCCCAAGGACGGGGGGTGCAGTTAGATGCGGCGGCGTTGCCGCGGATTGAGCGCGCACGGGCGGCGGTGGAGCGGTTGGTGGCGGAGGAGAAGATTGTTTATGGAATTACGACCGGTTTTGGTCGATTTAAGGATAAGGTGATTCCGGCGGCGCAGGTGCGGGCGTTGCAGGAGAATTTGGTGCGGAGCCATGCGGCGGCCGTGGGTGAGCCGTTGAGTGAGCCGATTGTGCGGGCGATGTTGCTCGTGCGGGCCAATACGTTGGCGATTGGTTGTTCGGGGGTGCGGCCGGTGATTATCAAACGGTTGCTTGATTTGTTGAATTATCATATCCATCCCCGTATTCCATGCCAGGGCTCGCTGGGGGCGAGTGGTGATTTAGCTACGTTGGCCCATCTGGCACTGGTGTTGATGGGGGAAGGGGAAGCGTTTTATCAAGGGGAGTTGATGACAGGGAATGAGGCGTTGCAACGGGCTGGTTTAGAGCCGGTGACATTGCAGGCGAAAGAGGGATTGGCGTTGCTTAATGGGACGACGCAGATGGCGGGGACGGGAGCGTTATGGGTGCGGCGGGCGATTAATTTGGCGCTAACGGCCGATATCGCCGCCGCCATGAGCCTCGAAGCGCTCCACGGCACAGACAAGGCGTATGACGCCCGCGTCCACGCCCTCCGTCCTCATCCACGCCAAATTGATTGTGCCGCTTACCTGCGCCAACTGCTCGCTGGTAGCCATTTCGTGCGCCGCAACGATCCGTTCCATGTTCAAGACCCGTACACCTTGCGCTGTGTGCCCCAAGTGCATGGGGCGGTGCGGGACGCAATTGCGTATAGTCAATGGGTGATTGATATCGAGTTGAACGCGGTCAATGATAATCCTATCATTTTAGTCGATGATGAGACGGACGAGGTAGATGTCATTTCGGCGGGGAACTTCCATGGTGAACCGATTGCATTGGCGATGGATTATATGGGAATAGCGTTGACCGATTTAGGCAATATGAGCGAGCGGCGGATGGCGCGGTTGGTCGATGCGGACAGTAACGGGGGGGTATTACCGATGTTTTTGACCGCCTCGGGGGGGTTAGAGAGTGGGTTTATGATCGCGCAGTATACGGCGGCGGCGTTGGCATCGGAGAATAAAGTGTTGGCCCATCCCGCGAGTGCGGATACGATTCCGAGTAGTGCTAATGTGGAGGATCATGTCAGCATGGGGGCGACGGCGGTGCGGCAGGTGGGGGATATTTTGACTCATGTGGAGACGATTGTGGCCATTGAGTTGATGGCGGCGGCGCAGGGGATTGATTTCCGGCGGCAGGCGTTGGGGGAGGAGGCGCAGTTGGGCCGCGGGACGGCGGCCGCTTATGAGACGGTGCGTGAACAAATCCCGTTTTTGGAGACGGATAGTTATATGGCGCCGTTGATGGAGAAAGCGCGGGCGTTGGTGGCATCGGGGCGGATTAAGACAGTGGTGGAGGCGGCGTTGCGCTAGTTCGCTGTGGGGGGGAGTTAGTGGATGGGGGTGCGGCTGTTTTGGCGTAGGCAGAGTCGGTAGAGGATGAAGGCGATGATAATGTGGAAGATGGTGTATAGAATCCAAGGGGAGATGATGACCACTGTCCAGCCACCTAATGTTTCGGTGAAGTAGAAATAGGTATTTTCAGTGAGGAGCATCGCTTCGCTGGCGATGACGGTGGCGGGGAAGTTGAAGGAGACGAGGAGGAGCATGAAATAGAAGAATATCGCTTCGCCGGCGAAGTCAAAATAGATATCAAAGAGGGCGACGGAGATGAACATGAAGACGGGGATGCCGGTGACGAAGATGAGGAGGGCGGCGTAGGTGACGACGTTGGCGGCGAGGGTGGTGCGCAAGATGCTGGAGGCGTAGAGGCCGAGGAGGGCGTAGGTAACGGCCGTTACCCCCACCAACAGTTGCGAAACAAAAATTTCACCCAAAGCGACCCCACCCAACAAAAAACCGATGCTCAGGAGAGGGATGGAGGCGGACACAAGCAGAAAAACATAACTTAAGGCGGACAACAGTTTGCCCCACACAAATGTTTTGGGGGACATCAGGGTGGTGCGTAATAGTTCGTACGTTTGGCGCTCTTTTTCGCCACTGATGGAGCCGGAGGTGAAGGCAGGGCCGACGATGAGGACGAGGAAGCCTTGGGCGGTGAGGACGGCGCCAAATAATGCTTTGCCCGCTTCTTCGGTGGGGGGGCCGTACCGTTGTTGGCTGGCGCTGACGTAGGTAGCGTAGACTAAGAGGACGAAGGCGCTAACAAGGATAAGGTAGCCGGTGAGGACGATGAAGGCGCGACGGCCACGCATACGACTGCGTAGTTCTTTGATGGTGATGGGATTGTGACGGGTATCGTACCAAAATTGTTGTAAAAAGTTGCGCGAAGGGGTTGGTTGCATAAGGGTACACTCCTATGAGTTGAGCTGTTTGCGATAGCTGTGTAGGCTGGCACGGTAAAGGAGCCAGCTAAGAAAGAGATAAAGGGCAGAGAAGATGAGCCACGGCAGTGGAAGGTAAACGGTTAATGAGCCGGAGGTAATGGTGGCCCATAAAAAGCTGTTTTCTTGGGTGATGTAGGTGTAACTGGTCATGATGGTGGCGGGGAGGTTGGCCGAGGCGGCGAGGAAGCCGCCTAATGCCCAGATGATATCACCAGTGGCATCATTAAGCAGAGCGAAGGCGACGAAGAGAAAGGGGACGGCCATCATGAAAAAGATGGGTAGGCCGATGAGTAGAACTAGGATGAGGGTGTAGGTGAGGACATTGGCATTGAGGCTGGTGCGGGACGCGGTGGACGCATATAAGCCGATGAGGGCGAAGGTGATAGAGGCGATGGCGAGGGTGAATTGGGTAGCGATTAGTTCGGGGAGGCCGATGCCGCCGAGGACGAAGGCGAGGCTTTGGATAGGGAGGAGGGTTAGGTTGAAGACAAAGACCATGACGAGGGCGGAGATCAGTTTGCCGAAGAGGAAACGGGAGGGATCGATGAGGGTGGTACGCAAAATGTCTAAGGTTTGCTGTTCTCGCTCTAGGCTGATGCTGTTGGCGGTGAAGGCGGGGCCGATGAAGCTGACAATGATGATTTGGATGGTAATGAGTAGAGCGAATAGGCTGCGGCCAGCATCTTGGGCACCGTCGAGGCGGGCGACTGAGCCGGTGGCGTTGACGCTGTAATTGAAGAGGGTGAGACAGCTGGTGATGGCTAGGTAGATGGTCATGATGAGGAAGAGACGGCCGCCACGAAAGCGGGAGCGAAACTCTTTGATAGCGATTGGATTGTGCCATAGTAGACGCGCGATTCGTTGACGGCGGTTCATCTGGTTAGCCCCATAGGTGCCAATCGTAGCCTGTATCTAGCCGGTATGAGCGCCAGTAGAGGATGGCTAACAGGATAATGATGATGATTAGGTAGTTGGTGCTGGTAAAAGTGAGGGAGAGGAAGTAGCTAGGGGTGGGTAAAACGTCATAGAAAATGCCACTCCAGAGAATGATATTGTTGGCTAATTTGAAGCAGATCCAAAGGATGTAGCTGGTGGCGATGGCGGTGTTGGCCGAGCGGAGGAAGGTGGAGAGGATGAGGCCGATGAGGGCGATGAAGAGAATCTCGAGGAAGGGGCGGAATATGATGCTGGTGGCGCCGAAGATGATACCGATGGTGATGGTGATGGTTGGTGATGATATGAAAAACCCGATGAGGCTCATGATGATCGCTTCAAAGATGTTGATGAGGAGGAGGGTGGTCATGAAGCTAAGGCGGCCGAGGCTACCAATGAGTTTGGCTATGACAATAAAAAATGTAGGTTGGGGGGTGAGGCGTAAAATGTCCCACGTTCCCCGATTGATTTCATGGCTGATTGTGGGGGCGGTTAGGACGGGAGCGAGGATAGTGGCATTAAGAAGGATGATATTTTTGACGAGGATGGGTAGGAAGATAATGCACCATGTCCACCATAGTGCATCATCGCTTTCAAAGAGAAGGGTGTTGGTACCGGCACCACAAAAGCTGAAGACGAGCCCAGCGAGCACAAAGAATGGCATGAGGTTGGTGAAACGGGTGTAATAGGGGTTGGGATTGCCCCATTCCCCTTTTTCTCGTAAGTAAAGGGGATGGGCTTGTAGCTGTTGCCACCATCGCCACAATTTCATAACTAATTGACAATTCCTTTTGTCATTTGGAGGAAAACATCTTCTAAGTCGCCAGTTTCCTCGCTAAAGTTGATGACGGGCAAGCCTTGGGTGATCATATCGCGTAAAAGTTGGCTGAGCGCTTCATCATCACCATTGAAATCGAAGCGGAGGGTGTTGGGGGGCAAATCGACATCGATATCTTGGGTGATGGTGGTGACGTTGGGAGCTTGGAGGAGGAAATCTTGGAGGGGGGTCATGTCATCGCCGAGGATGCGGACTTGAATGAGTCGATGGGCGCGGAGAAGCCGTTTCATTTCGGCGATATCCCCGTAAGTGACCAGTTCGCCCGCTTCAAGGATGGCGATGCTGGTGCAGATGTCGGCGACTTCGGAGAGGATGTGGGAGGAGAAGAAGATGGTTTTGCCCATATTGCGTAGTTCGAGGAGTAGTTCGCGCATTTCGATGCGGGCGCGCGGGTCGAGCCCGCTGGCGGGCTCGTCGAGGATGAGCACTTGGGGGTCGTGAGCGAGGGTGCGGGCGAGGCATAGCCGTTGCTTCATGCCGCGGCTAAGGCTATCGACAAAGGCGTCGTATTTGTGGGTGAGGTCAACAAGGGCGAGGAGATCGCCAATCATGCCTTCACGGGTGCTAGCGGGAATGTCGTAACAGGCGGCAAAGAAGTCGAGATATTCCCACACTTTCATATCATCGTAGACGCCAAAGAAATCGGGCATATAACCGATAGAGCGGCGGACTGCTTGGGGGTTGGTGAGAACGGAATACCCATTGACCCAAGCTTCGCCACTGGTTGGTTTCATCAGCGTGGTGAGAATGCGCATGGTGGTGGTTTTGCCCGCACCATTGGGCCCAATGAAGCCGACGACACTGCCTTCGGGGACATCGATGGTAAGATCGTTGAGGGCGGTTAATTGGCCGTACTTTTTAGTTAAGCCTTTGATTTCGATAATATTGCTCATAAATTTATATCTCTTAATTAATTAACTGTGCCAACCATGACAGGGGTGATTGTGGCGAAATCAAGATAGTAATCAGTTTGATTCTCGATACGTAGACGAATCCCGTTTTGGTCATTGAGAAATTGAGAGGGATTGTTGATGGTGATCGGTTCATTCCAACTGGTCATCTGTTGGTCGACCCATTCTTCATCAGCCCAATGGTAAAGTTGAACCGTGGGCGTATCGGGTGACCAGCCGATATCGGCGAGGGCGATGCTGAGGGCGAGATCGTCAACGGTGGCCGAGTGGTATTCAGCTGGGGGGGTAAAGGCCATTTCGGCCCAATTATAGCTAGGGAGGCTGAGTTGATAAGGGGGATTGGCGGCGACACTGCTGCTGGTGGTTAAGATTTCAAATTCATAGGAACTGGTGGTTGCTAAATAGAGGATGCCGTCATCTTGCCAGTTGCTATTGACTGGAAAGTCAATGAAATAAAGGGATTCACCCATCTCGTCAACTGAGCGATTGGTGTTGACAGTGAGGTCGACTTGCGGGCCGGTAGCGAGCCAAGCGATTAATGTGCCCATGTTGGTATCCGTGGGGCTGGTAAATGTGGTGACATTACCACCATAGTAACCATCATTAATCGCGTTAATAAATTCATAACGGGCGTAATTTTCATCATTAACATCATAGTAATAGTAGCCCGTATTGTCATCAAAGATGATATCGGGGTTTAGTTGGCCGGTGTAATTGTTGAGAGAACTGGCCAGAGCGACGGTTTCGATGATACTGCTATTGGCAGGGATATCCGCTATTTGACGGTGGGATGAGCCGATAATGATACTGGGATTGATGATATCGTAATCGGTATTGTTACTGATATCAAGTACTAATTGAATACCCCCATCACGGATGATATCGGCTTGAACAGAGATTGGTAAAGGGGGAATGAGTTGCTCGGCCACAAAAGTGCGCAAACCACTAACATTGACGAGCACATCTTTGAGGGTGACATCATTGTCGCGGATAACGGTGGTATCGCCACCAATGGTGACGGAGCCGTAATTTTCGTTGAAAGGGCGTAGACTGGCTTGGGTATCGACGGATAGATCATAGTAGGCGCGGCGTGGGGAGTAGAGCCCAATGGTGCTGATCGCTTGCCATTGTTGGCCGTCGACATGGCCGTAGACGACGGACATCTGGTTGGCAATGGAGGTATTGCCTTTGAGGCCGAAGCCAACGACGTAGGTGGTGACGCTAAAGATGATGACGATGAGGGGTATGGTTAGCCAAGCTAGCTCACGGTGGCCGCGATTGCGGAGGACAAAGTAGTTGGCGGGGCCGATGATAATGATATAGATTGAGAGGAAGCAGAAGAGGAAGATGATAGAGGGGAGGGCGAGGTTGGGGAGAGAGCCAACGGCGTTGGTGGCAGAGTTGTAGTTAACAGCGCCACGTTCCCAAAGGGCTGGTTGCGGGGCTCGTTTGGCGATGATTTGCCACAGATTGTCACGGCCACTCCAATCGAGAATGGGGGCTAGTTTGGGGTCGAGGGCGAGGTAGTTGATGTGGCCGCGGCCGTAGGTGCGGTGAGCGAGGATAGGGGTATTATCTTGGTATAAATCAAGTTCCCCTTGTCGTAAACTAGAGGTGGTGATGAGATAAGGGCCGGGATCGCGGAATGATTGGCCTAAAGCGGTGCTTAAAGCGGGTAAATCGGCAACGGATTCCAAGCCATCGGGGGTGACGGGAAGATAATCGGTGAAGCTAGCGGCCGTTTTTTGCCAGCCAGGGCCGCCGGTGATGATGAGTTGGCCACCTAGGTCGACCCAGTTGAGAACAGCGTTGACTTGGTCAGGGGTTAGTTGGCCGGTATCGATATCATTGAAGACAAGCATGTTGAGGGCTTTGAGGCCGGTGGCTATGTTGGGAATATGTTCTGGTTGGAGGTAGGCAACGGCGCCACTATTGAAGCGGGAGCCGGGAATATCATAAAGGTGGTCTAGATGACCCGTTTCATCGCTGACAACGCCAACCAGTAGCTCTTGCTCATTGAGATGGCGTATGCTTTTGCCGTTGGTGGCGACGACACGGCCGGCGTCATCGACTAATTGGATATTTAGCGAGGTGGTGTAGGCGCCAAGGTAGGCGTAGAGGGTGGTGCGTTTATTGGATTGATTGGGGAGGGAGATAGGATTGGCGTAGATCGTTTCATTGCCACCTTGTTCGGTGATGATACGGACTTGGCCGTTGATATCAGCCCCGTTATTGGTGATGGTGGCATGGATGGGCACCCAGTAGGGTCCTTTATACATCCCATCGAAACCGACAACGACATCGAGGTTAATATTTGATTGGGCATAAGTGGGTTGTGCAGTGCTGATGAGGATGGCTATAATTAAGAGGAGAGCAAATTTTTTCATAGGTTTATTGATTTAAGTATATTATAATGATAGTTACACATGTTGTTGATTGTTAGGTGCTAATGGTTTGATTATTATAGTGTAAATTAGTCAATTTGTCGCTGACGCTTAGGCTACGATAAGGAGATGATTAGCGAAATTCGATATAATAATCATCGAGGGGGAGGTCAGGGCGTTGTTGTTGGATCCAGGTGATCGCTTTTTCGAGGCGGCCATGGAGGTGGCCTTTGTCGGTACCGACGGTGACGAGGGCGAGAACGGCCGTTCCCCAAACATCGTGGTGATCAACCTCGGCAACAGCCAGATTGAATTCGCGGCGGACACGGGTTAAGATAGATTTGACAATACGTCGTTTCTCTTTGAGGGAAAAGACGGCGGGTAAATCGATTTTAAGGACACAGGTTGCGATAAACATAGCTGTTATTATAATCTAAAATGAGAAATATGTGACTTTTAGGCGATGAATACGTAGAGGAATTAGAAGTATGACGCCTTGTGGTGGCATAACTTAAAATTTACAATTTAAACGACCACAATTTTGGAGGTAAGCGCTGATGAAACAAAATAACCGACCTGAAGAACAGGTAAGGCGGGAGCGGCGGCCGCGTGATGAGCGGGCATATGATGATTACGATGATGACGATCGTTATTATCGGAACAGAGGTAATGGCGGTGATGGGGGTGGCTCTTTATTACGACGGCTATTTTATTTTTTTATGATTATCTTTTTTGTCGTGACGACGTTGGCCATTTATACGTTGATGATTGGGTTCCAATCGGCGCAAGAGTCGGTGGTGGCCCCAATTGGAAACTTGGTGCGTCAGTTGGTGGTTGAAGCGACGCCGGTGATTGTGCCTGATCCGGCGATTGTGATTAAGGAAGTGAATGCGTTGGCGCGGTTGGAGACGGCATCGATGACGTTGAACAAAGTGGTGCGGGTGGAGCGGAATTCTGATTTTATGTGGGGGGCGTTTGGGGAGACGATGTTGTTTGTCGCTTATGGGGATGTGGTGGCCGGGGTTGATTTGGCTAAGATTGAGGATTCTCATTTGCAGGTTGTGGATCCGGAGACGGTGATGTTGTATTTGCCACGGGCCGAGGTGTTTAATGAAGGGTCGATTTTGAATACGGAGGAGTCGTATGTGGCTGATCGGGATGAGGGGTGGTTGGCGAATGCGGATCCGCAGTTAGAGACGATGGTGCGGCGTGAAGCGGAGGCGGCATTGTTGGCGGATGGGTTGGAAGCGAATGTGTTAGGGATTGCGCAAACGAATGCGGAGACGTATATGAGGGAATTTTTGGAGGGGTTGGGATTTACGAATGTGATTTTTACGGATGAGCCCCCACCAATAGCGGAACCTTATGAGCAGGAGGTGCCGAAAGGGATGGTGATTGAAGGGAGTGAGTAGGTGAGGTAGGCGGGGGCGTGATCTACGCCCCCCTTACTTTTTTTATTGATTATCGACAAAGATGCGGAATTTACGGGTATCATGGTCGAGGATGCGGAAACCGGGGATGTGGAGGTCGTAGATGAGGCCGTGGAGGCGGAGGTGGTCGTGGCCGAGGGCGACTTTATCTCGAATGAAGGGGTAGGTGAGTAAGTTATCGATTTGGTTGCGGATATTTTGTTCGACAATGGCTAGATGGCGTTCTTGGTCGCTGAGCCCTTCTAATTTTTCGGCGATATCACGTTTGGCGGGGGCGATGAGGTCGAGCCAACGGTTAAGGGAGGGATATTTTATTAAATTGAGTTGGTCACGACTATCGAGTGCTTTGATGCCGCCGCAATCGGTGTGGCCGCAGATGATGATGTTGGGGATGCCGAGGGTGTTGACGGCGAATTCGATGGTGGAGCTAGTAGCGATATCGGAATGGATATAGGGGGGAATGGTGTTGGCGATGTTGCGCAGGGTGAGGAGTTCGCCAGGGGCGGAGTCGAATAGTTTACTGGGTAAGATGCGGGAATCGACACAGGTGACGAGCAGGGCAGTTGGTTCTTGGCCGGCGGTGGCTTGGTATTGAATAAGTTCTTTGTTAGCAGCTAAGAATTGGTGCCGTTTGGTGGCGGAACTGGCTAAGTAGCGTTTGAGCATATCTTACTCCTTGTTTTTGGTGGTCGCACGTGGATTGATAGTGCGCCATAGGTAAATAGGGGCACCGACTAGGCTGGCGAAGCGGGTGATGATGAAGACAAGCAGGGAGAGGGTGACCGCTTGCTCGGCCGTAACCGGGGCAATGGCAAAAAGATAGGGGGCGATCGTTTCGCGGACGCCTAAGCCGCTAATGGAGGGGATAAGGAGGGCGAGGGCCATGATGGGTGAAGCCAGCAAGTAGTGGGTGGCGGGAAGGTTGATAGATAGGGCGAGGCCGCTGGTGACCCACCAGCCGATTTGGAGGAGGTTGAAGCCAAGAGAGACGGCGAGTGCTTTGAAGATGGCGGGCCAACCGGCACCATGGACGGCGGTGAGGAGTTTGGCGACGGGGGTTTGGCCGACGGGGGAGAGGGGGCCGGGGAGCCAGCTGCCGAAGAGGCGAACGAGGCGGCCATCGAGGAGGATGAAGCCGCCGAGGAGGCCGATAACGGCCGTTATCGCCAGGACTTGAACCCATTGACTGGGGAAGCTGTCTGGCCGGAAGGGGAGGGCGAGGAGGGCCATGAGGAAGAGCATCATGAGGCCGGTCATGCGGTCGACGATGACGGTGCCGGCGGCGACGTCGGCCGAGGTATCTTGAGCGACTTCGATAACGCGGACAGCATCACCGCCAAAACCGCTAGGGAGAAAGGCGTTAAAGAAGTTGCCGATAAAGTATAATTCGATTAAACGGGTGAAGGGGATGGTGACATTGAGCCCTTGGAGAAGTAGGTACCAGCGGTAGGCACGCACAACTAGGCTGATATTCATGATGATGAAGCCGAGGGCAACCCAGCCCCAGTTGGCATTGGTTAAGGTATTGATGATTAGATTAATATCGAAATTGATGAGGATATAGGCCAAGCCCAATAGCGTAACGATAATTTTGATGATTGTTGTCATTTGTTTTCGTGTCATTCTTACTATGTTAATCGATTTTAGGTTAATTGCCACATATTCAAACTATTTTGTGCTATCATAGGCATGTGACTGGTTCATTGTGAGGAGGAAAATGTTAAAATATGCAAAATGACATTGGTAAGAAAGAATTAATTGTTGTTGGTGTTATTATTAGTTTGTATGTGGTGGGGGCGGTATTTGTTACCCAGTTTGAGCAAGCGGGGATGGTGTTATCAATGATGTTATTAGCTATTAGTTTAGCTTTAACTGTTTGGTTTGTACCACCGACGCAGTTTTTGCCTTATTTTTTGCTGGTGGTTGTGTTAAGTATGGGGGTTATGGTTGAAGATTTTTATTGGTTGGGTGAGCGTGATATTTTGAATGATGCTATTGTTGATGGTATTTGGGTAGGGATAGGGGGGCTGTTATTGTTTGTGATTTATGTTGTGGGGCGCACTTTTATCCGCTACCCATTTCAAACGCAATTATTGTTGTTGCTTTTACTGGTGGCGGTGGTGCCGATGGGGTTGTTGAGCGAGTGGCAAAATCGTTTTGCGCGTGAACGGTTGTTGGCGGCACATAATGAGGCATTGAATGCGGCATCGGTGCAGATGGCGTTGAGTATTGATGAGTTTTTGCGGAGCCAGACGTTAGATATTCGGGCGGAGACTGGGTTGTTGGGTTTGGCCGATTATTTTTTATTACCGGTTGGGGAGCGGGTGGGGTCGGTGCAAGAAGCGTATGTTGCTAATTTGTTAAAAGTGTTTCGGGACAAAGACCCGCTTCATATTCGTTCTTATGCTGTGTTGGATTTGAATGGTCAGGTGATTCTGGCTTATCCCGAAACGGCAGTGCCTGAGCGGAATTTAGTGGGGACAGATTATTTTTTGGAGGCATTAACGAGCTCACAGCCGTATATTTCTTCCGTTCAATTCCCAAGCCAGGCACCCGTTGGCTTTTTTTATGTGAGTCAAGTGATTAAGAATGGGCGTGGCGAGGTTGTTGGTGTTTTACGGAGTGAATATAATGCCTCCGTTTTTCAAGAGATTATTTCGCAGGGGACGGGATTGGTGGGGGCGGGTTCATTTGGTGCTTTGTATGACGACAACTATTTGCATTTGGCGCATGGTGAGGATCGGGGGGTGATTTATCGGTTTGTGGAACCGATAGGGGCGGAACGAATGAGTAGTTTGCAGGCGACAAAGCGGTGGCCATCATTGCCCGAGGCGACGGTGTCGGTTGATTTAGTCGATTTGGCGACGAAACTGGATATCGCTTATCAAGAGCCTTATTTTGTGACGCAGGCGGTGCCTGATGATGATTTATTGATGCAAGCGGCGGTTTCGTTTGTGGCTGAAAAGCCGTGGTCGGTTGTTTTTTATCAGTCGCAAGCTCGGTTTTTGGCACCGATTGAAGCGCAATCCCAATCGGTGGTATTAATTATTCTCGCGACGGCGGTGGTGGTGCTATTGTTGGCTGGCGGGGCGCCAAAATTGATGCCTTTGTCATGGCAGGAGAAGGGTGGGCCATAATTCTTATGGGCCATAAGAATTATGGGTCATAATTTCTATGGGCCATAATTTCTATTTTGTTGCCATCGGGGTCGAGGAAGAGGGCTTCGTAGTAGCCGTCGCCGGTGCGGCGGGGGCCGTCGAGGTGGGGGATGCCGGCTTGGTGGAGGGAGTGGGCGAGGGTGTCAACGGCCGTTTCGTCCCCCACGACTAAAGCAAAATGGGCATAGCCGTAATAGGTTTGGTTTTGGTTGGGGGTGGGGGTTACATCGGGGCGGTGCATAATTTCGAGCCGAGCCCCGCTAGCAAAGGTGAGGAAGTAGGAGGAGAAATTTTTGCGGGGGTTGTGGTAGCGGGGGCCGGCCGAGGCACCAAAATAGGTGGTGTAGAAATGGCGTAAGCGATCGAGATCGGGTGTCCAGATAGCGATATGTTCGATGCGCATTAGCCGTAGTAGTCGCTTAGGCTATTGTCTGGTGGGGCGTTGAGGAGGGCGGCACCGATGATGCGGACGTTGGCTTTGGCCAATGTTTGTTGGGCACGTTCGGCATGATCGCGGCGGCTTTTGCCCGCTTTGAGGACGAGGAGAACGCCGTCGACTTTGGCGCCGAGAACGACGGCATCGGTGACAGCGACGACGGGGGGGGCGTCAAAGATGACGAGGTCGGCTTGGCTGGTGAGTTGTTCGATGATGCGGTCGATTTGGCGGGAGCCGAGGAGGTCGGCGGGGTTGGGTGGTTTGGGGCCGCTGGCGAGGAGGAAGAGGTTGTCAACGGCCGTTTTTTGCAAGGGCAACTCTTGTTTGTCATCTAAGATGACGTTGGTTAACCCATTTTCGTTATTGGTATCGAAAAAAGTGTGCAGAATGGGGCGGCGTAAATCGCTATCGACGAGAATGGTGCGCCGTCCGCTTTGGGCAACGGTGACGGCCAAGTTAGCGGCCGCTTCACTTTTGTCTTCATCGGGGGTGGGTGAGGTAACGACGAGGGTTTTGATGGGGTCGTCTAAGCTATAGAAGGCGAGATTGGTGCGTAAAGTACGGTATGCTTCGCTGATGGGTGACCGGGGGTCGGTTAAGGTAATTAATGACATGGATGGAAACCTCTTTATTGGGGAATTGAACCGATAACGGGTAGATCTAAGTAACGTTCGATGTCTTCATTGCGGCGGATGACACCTGATTCGATCCATTCGAGTAAGAAAATGATGACAACGCCGAGCAAAGCGCCAAAAATAGCACCGGCGAGCGTATTGATTTTAGTTTGGGGGCTATCAAGGCCAGCGATGGGATTATCGAGGAGTTCGGCATTGACGCGATCTTCTTTGCGTAAACCAGCATTTTCTTCTTGGCGCCAATGGATAAGTTGGGTGGCCCAGACGCGGGCGATATCATTGGCGCGGTCGGGGTCACTGTGTTTGATTTCGAGGGTGATGATTGATTCTGAGGAGGCGGCGGCGATGGACATGTCGCCGAGAAGTGATTGGGGGGTGCGGTCCATATCGAGTTCATCGATAACGGCGGCGGCGCGGTAGCTGCTGCGGAGCCATTCGGCGTAGTCGCGGAGAAGGGCTTTGGCTGTTTGGGTTTGGCCAAAATCGGGGCGGGTGGTGATTAAGATTTTGACGGTTGATTGGTAGACAGGTTGTTGAATGCGGCTGAAGCCGAAAGCGGCGCCGGCGGTGAGGAGGCCGAGGAAGATGATGAGCCAGCCACGGCGGCGTAGAATACGGAGGTAATCATTTAGTTGCATAGGTTGTCTCTCCTTGTTTGTTTATAAGTTAATAAGACGGCGCCACAATGGTTTGGGGGGATGGGGGATTTCAGCGAGGAGGGGGGCATCGAGTGGGGGGAGGGTGTGGCGGTCATAGATTTTAGGGTCAAAGTATTCGATAAGTAGGGCGAGGCCGAAGCCGACGCCGAGGGCGACGGCGAGGCGTAGGGGGATATCTAATTGTTGGCGGAGGCCGGAAGAGATGGGATTGATAATGAGGGGGTCGAGGGGGGTGAGGGTGGCGGGTTGGTCGCCGAGTTGGGGTAAGGCGGTGTGGTTATCACGTTGCATGACGGTGATAATGGCGTTCATCATCGCTTCGAGTTGGGCGGAGTCGGGGTGGGTGAGGGAGATGAGGAGCATACTACGGGTATTATCGGCGGCGATGCCGCCTTGAATGGCGCCGGCGGGGATAGATAGCCCTTGACTGTCTAGTTCAGCAGTGACGGCGGCGGCGAATTGGCCGCCACGGACCCAATCAGCGAGGGCGTTAACGATATATTCAGAGGCGAGCCAATTGTAGTAGCGAGCTTCGTCGTTGTCTTGGGCGGCGGGGGCGGGGGGTTGGCCAACGATGAAGCGGACGCCAACATTGTAGGTTGTGCCGGGTGCTTGGTAGGTAGCGAGGCTAGCTATGAGGACGATGACGACAGGGGTGATGAAGAGTAGCCAGCGTCGTTGGAAGATACGTAAATATTGTTTCAGTTCCATACGGGTGATTAACCTTGGTGGGCCGCCCATTTTTGTTGGATGAAGGCGGTCATTTTTTGTTGGAAAACGGCCGTGTCAAATTGGAGGGCGTGCTGGCGAATGAATTGGGGGTCACAATCATCGGGGTTGAACTGGTTGATGGCGTGGCAGATGGCGTCAACGGTTTGTTGGGGGAAGAGGGTGCCGGTGCCGGGGATGACGGTGTCGAGAGCGCCGCCGGCGGCGTAGGCGATAACGGGGCGACCAGCGGCCATGGCTTGGATGGGGGCGATGCCGAAATCTTCTTCGCCGGGGAAGAGGAAGGCGCGGCAACGGGCGATGATGTCGGGTAGATCGTCATCGGGGACGTAGCCGAGGAAGGTGATGTTGTCGTTGGCGAGGGCTTCGAGCCGTTGCCGGTCGCGGCCGGAGCCAGCGATGAGTAAGGGCCGTTTTAATTTGTTAAAAGCTTCGATTAATAAGTCTAAGCGGCGGTAGGGGACCAAACGGCCGACAAAGAGATAGTAATCATCGGTCTTGGTGGCGATGGTAAAGCGTTCGGTGGCTACCGGTGGATAGATGATAACAGAATCACGGTGGTAGACCTTAGCGATTCGCCGACGGACTTCCTGCGATATAGCTATGAAATGGTCGACGCGGTCGGCGGCGAGGCGGTCCCAGAGGCGGAGCCAGGTGAGGAAGGGGGGGAGGATGGTGCGGACGAGGGGGCCGAGGTTTTCTTGGGCGGCGTATTGGTGGTAGCGCCAGACGTAGCGGGTGGGGGTGAGGCAGTAGCAGATGTGCATGGTTTCGGGGCCGGTGACGATGCCGTGGCAGAAACCACTTTTGTTGGTGAGGACGACATCGTACTGGCGGAAGTCAAATTGTTCAAAAGCGAGGGGGTAGAAGGGCAGGTAGATCTGTTGGCGCCGGTAGGCGCCGGGGAGGCGGTCGATGAAGCTGGTGTGAATGTCCCATTGGGCCCAATGGTTGGGCATTTTAGCCTGCCAGTAGAGGGATGTGTAGATAGGGGCTTGGGGGTAAAGGTCGACCAACGTTTCGAGGACGTCTTCGGCACCACCTATTTGGTTGAGCCAATCATGTACGAGGGCTAGTTTCACAAGTGGTTAAATCCCTAGACGCTCCATACGGGCGGCGAGTTCGGTATCGAGTTCGATATCGTCGATGGCGGAGTCGAGTTGGCGGTCGAGGCTACTGGCTTGGACTTCCCAGGCGGCGTCGGCGTGGTCAAGGCGGCTACGGATATTTTCGGCGGCGGTGGATAGTTCGCTATCGCTGTTGGTGATGAGGCTATCGAGGGAGCGCATTGCGCTGGCCGAGACCTCTTTGGATTTAGCCAATTGGAGGAGGAAAGCGAGTTCTTCTCGTTCTTGGCGGGCGATAGCGAGGCGGCCTTCGAGTTTGACGCGGACGTCATCGAGTTGTTCGGCGGCGGCGACCTGCCGAGCGAGGGTTTGGTCGTAGGTTTGAATCAGTTTCATGGCTGATTGAAATTGGCGGAGAGTGACCATTGCCTCAGTTTTTTTGCCTTGCTTGAGAAAGGTATCGACCATGTAGTCTAATTCTGCGGCCCGTTTGGCGAGATTTTCGCGACGGCGGCGGGAGGTTTTGACTTGGCCAAAGAGAGGTTGGATAGTACGTTTGAACTCTTCGATTTCGCTTTCAGCTTGGCGAATGTACTCATCGTAGACGGCGAGATCATTTTTAGCCAAAGCCCGGTCGGCGGCATCGTGGAGATTTGCTTTGAATAATGTCTTGAGTTTACTAAATAAAGAAGCCATGGGGAGATTATACTTGTTTTAGGTGGGGAGAGGCAAGGGATTGTAGGTATTAGTTAAGGTAGATGGGTTGGTTTTGTGGTTATGGCGGAGGGGATGATGGGAGGGGCTTTATTTTTTCTTCACAAGTTAGACATAAGAAGCTCATAGTTGCTGGTTAGAATGGAGAGTGACAATGGTTATCATTTAGCGAGCAGGTTTTGTGTTCGGTTGTTTTTGTTTGATGAGCTGTTGAGCTGGGTGATGACCATTTTTTAATAGTAGTTGTTCGAGGGCATCTTCCCGGAAGGTATAAGAAATGCGGGAGTTTGTGACGACCTTCCGGGAAGCGTTCGAGCTACTAAATGTAGTTAAAAGGAGTTTTGTATGTTTTGGTATAACCCACGCCCCCAGTCAGTTCGCTGGCTATCCCTTTTGTTGTTTGGTTCTATGTTTGGTTTGGCGGTTTTGTATATGCAGGAGACAGTGGTGAGCCCTGTTGTGGTTACGGCGGAGGAGTTGGCGGTTGAATCGGCTTTGCCTTCATTGGGCGCGCCGGATTTGCCGGATATGGTTTATAATTACGCGAATTTGAATTTGCCCCCTTATTTTGAGCGACGACGTATTCGGGATGCGGATAATGAGCCGAATAATAATCGGGTGACGAATGAAGGGGCGACGTTGGGGCGGGTCTTGTTTTATGATGTGCGTTTATCGGGGAATGATACGGTGGCGTGTGCGTCGTGTCATATTCAGGAATTTAGTTTTGCTGATCCGGCGCGGTTTAGTGTTGGCTTTGAGGGTGGTTTAACGGGGCGGAATTCGCCTAATTTGGTGAATGCGCGTTATTATGAAAACGGCCGTTTCTTCTGGGACGAGCGCTCGGCCACATTAGAGCATCAAGTGTTGCAACCGATACAGGATGGGGTGGAGATGGGGCTTGATTTAGAGACGTTGGTGGCTAAATTAGAAGCGACCGACTATTATCCGCAACTGTTTGCGCATGCGTTTGGTGATGAAACGATTAGTAGTGAGCGTATCTCGTTGGCGTTGGCGCAGTTTGTGCGGTCGATGGTGTCGTATCAATCGCGGTATGATGAGGGGTTGGCGACGAATTTTGCCAACTTTACGCCATCGGAGCGGCGGGGGATGGAGATTTTTGAGGGGAACGGCCGTTGTGATAATTGCCATCAGACGGAGATTCAGATCGCGGATCGGCCACGTAATATCGGCTTGGATGGGGTGACGACAGATCCAGGTGTGGGCGGGGTGACAGGAGAAGCGGAAGATGAAGGTCGGTTTAAAGTGCCATCGTTGCGTAATGTGGAGCTGACAGCACCATATATGCATGATGGACGGTTGATGAGTTTAGAGGAAGTGGTCGGTTTTTATAATGCGGGCGTTCAGCCGCATCCAAACCTCGATCCGATTTTACAGCGACAAGACGGGTCGCCACGCCGTTTGAATTTGTCGGCGCAAGAGCAGGCTGATTTGGTAGCATTCTTGAAGACATTTACGGATGAGTCGTTTGTGACCGATCCGAAGTTTTCGAATCCGTTTGTGGTTGATTATCGGTTGTATTTGCCGGGGGTTTATCGGTAAGGCGATTACTCAGGGGCGGTTATTGAATAGGTGATGGCACCGACCATGGTGGGGGGAGCTGGGGAGAGTTGAGGTGATGCGCCAGCACGGATTCGATAAAATTGAGTGTTACGAATCGTATCCGTTATTGTAGTGTTGCTGGTTTGTTGCCATAATGAGTCGTGATTGGTGAGAAATGGGGTGGGGGGCGTTTGAAATTGATAGAAGTATTGAGTTTCACCGGAGATTGAGTTGAGGGTGGGGCGAACGCGAGGGTTGTAAGGGGTTGTGCTGTGGTATAAATGGTATTGGGAGATAGTGGGTGAGGAAGCCCATTGCAGATTGATTTCGTTGTTGTTAAGTGTAATAGTCATGGTTGGGGCTGTGGGCAGATTTAGGTTAGGGGTAGCGGGGTCAAGCGCCCAAATGTTACTGTTTGTACCCCGGCTAGCGACGATGATTTGGTCGGTGTGAGGCCAATAGGTGAGGGTGACGAAGGTATCATTGGTGGCGGCGATGGGTTGCCATGCGGTGGGATTGGTGAAATCGGTGGTGCGCATGATACGCCCATCATCGGTGACAGTGTAGAGACGATTGGCATTATCGGTGGCTAGATAGTTGTACACCCAGCTATCTATTTGAAAGGGGAGTGGGTAGGTGGTGATGACGCCATCGGTGTTAACCGCGACTAGCTCATCTTGCGCATTGTTGAGGGTGAGGAGGTGGTTGTTATGGATAAAGAGCCGCGTGCGACAGGTTAGGGGGGGCTCAAGACCATCGGTGATACGGGTCCAAGTGAGGCCATTATCATCGCTAACGGCTAGACCACAAATGTTCCAGATGTAGGTTGGGGGAACAAGCAGATAATCGTTCCAACTGAGATAAAGTTTATTGTTGAATTTAATGATGTCGTAAGCCCGATGATTGCCAACGCTATCGCCGGTACCTTCTTGACCGGGGAAAGCGGAGCCATCACGATTGGCTAGAACTGTCCATGTTTGGCCGTGGTCAAAACTGCGCAATATTTGGCCAGTACGATTCCAATCGGGGACAGGGGTAGTGGTGGTGGTGGTACGGGCACCGGTTACGGTGTAAAGGGCTGATTGTGATTCATCGTACCAAATTCCCCAGCTATGGAGTACATTTGGTAGATTACGATATTTTTTGAAGGTGTTGGTGGTGGGGGTATAGACGTACGTATTGCCGTAATCCCAACCATCGGGACAGCAGGGGTCTACACCGGGGATGTAGATGTTATTGGGTGAGGGCTGTAGGTCGACAAAGCCCTGTTCGTCGACGATGGTGATGGGTTGGAGGTCGTTGTTGGCTGTATATTGGGCGAAGAGACCGCCATCCCACTCGGCCGGCCGCGCGCTACTAAAACCGATGTAAAGTGTGTTGGATAGAGGTTTGATAGTGTAAGGAGCGAAGTAGGTGGAATGGGGAGTATAGCTAGTAGGGGTTTCGGCATCGTACCAATTAAAATAGTTGGTATTGGTTAAGGGGATGAGAGGTGTTGGTAATGTGTTGCTCACCAGTTTTATTTGGGGATTGATGATAAGAAGTGGTGTTGTAGGGGGTGTTGTTGTTAGATATAGGGCCAGTGGAAGCAAAAAAATGAAAGCAAAGGGCAAACGGGTCCAACGTTTTAGTAACGATGAACAGGAGATAAACTTAAACATACGACTCCAAGGTTAGGGAATAGGTAGAACGAGGTGAAAATGGCTTCCGGGGAGTTTTTCTTCATCATAGCCGGGGCTTTCGGCGTAGAGGGCGCCTTGATGGGCTTGGGCAATGCCGCGGGCGATGGCGAGGCCGAGGCCGGAGCCCCCCGCTTTGAATTTGGTGTGGCCGCTGGAATGGTTGGCGACTTCACCGGTTTGGTAAAATTTGGTGAAGATGAGGTCGAGGGCGTCGGTATCGATGCCGATACCGGTGTCACTGATGGTGAGGGCGATGGCTGGTGTGGGGAGGTTGGGGAGGGGGGGGGGGTCGTGCCATTGGCGGCCGTGGGCGGTGATGGTGCCGCCATCGGGGGTGTATTTGATGGCGTTGATGACGAGGTGGCGAATGACAGTGAGGAGGGCTTCGGGGTCGCCCATGATGGCGGGGAGATGGGTGAGGGTGTCGTCGATGATGAAATCAAGTTGGCGTTGGTGGAGATCGTCGACCAGTTCGTCGGCGATGGCATCAACGATACGTTTGACGGGGAGTGGTTCGGGGTGGATTTCGAGGGCGTGGCTGTCGACTTTGACCATGGTGAGCATGGTGTTGACAATTTTATGCATCCGTTTGGCCCCGTTGACGATGCCGGAGATGAGATTGGTGTGGTAATCGGTTTTGGTGATGGCTGAGTCTTGTTCGAGCAGTTGGGCATAGCCTTGTAAGATGGTGATGGGGGTACGTAGTTCGTGGGCGGTGACGCCGATAAAATCAGATTTGGTGCGGTCGAGCTGTTCTAGTTGATTGTAGGCGTGGCGGAGGTCTTCGGTGCGGGCGGCGACTTCTTCTTCGAGTTGTTCGTTGAACTGTTGGATTTGGTTGTAGAGTTGGGCGTTTTCGATGGCGATGGCGGCTTGTTGGGAGAGGCCATCGAGAAAGTTGAGGTCATTGGGGGTGAAAAAGCCATCGGCCATGTCGCGGTAGAGGATCATGAGACCGATGGTTTGGTCGCGACTGCTGATGGGGGCGCACATCATAGTGACGGGGTCGCTTTCTTCTTTGGGGGTGCCAGCGATGTGCATGGCGCGGGGGTCAGATTCAGGGTCGTTGAGGATTTCGGCGCGGCCGGTGCGGGCGATATCGCCGGCGATGCCTTGGCCGAGGTGGGTGATGGCCGTTTTGAAGACTTCGGCATAAACACCGACGGCGGCGACGGGGCGGAAGATGTGTGGTTGGTCGGCCGAGCGTAAGCGGATGATGGTGGTATGGGCTTGGAAGATTTCGTGGGCGTGTTGGGTGATGCGTTCGAGAACGGTTTGGAGGTCGAGGCTGGCGGCGATGTCGCGGCCGACTTGAGCGAGAGTGGCCATCTCTTCGGCGCGTTGTTGGGATTGTTGGTAGAGTTGGGCGTTGGTGACGGCAACGGCCGTTTGTGAGGCCAAGGTTGTGGCTAAGCGAATTTCATCTTCGGTATAAGGATTATCATCGGAACGAGCGAGTGAGAGCATGCCGATGACGGCTTCATTACGAATGAGGGGGACACCCAGCCACGCCCCAGGAATGGTGACGCCAGGGGCGCTGTACCAGCCATCATACTCGGCGACAGGAAAGATAGCTAATGGTTTTTTAGTCTGATAGATGCGGATAAAGACGTCTTTGTCATTGGCGGTGTCGATGGGGACAGGTTTTTGCCAATCGTCATCAACCTCTTCGTAGCCACGAGCGGCGGCGAAATGGAGTTCGTTTTCTTGGCGGAGGAGGATAGCACCCCGATTGAAGCCGATAAGGGCTTTTAGTTGGTGTAAAATTTGATTGAGGATATGGGGAAGGTCGAAGGTGCTGGTTAAAGTTTGGCTGATATGGTTGAGGACTTCGGAGAGTTGGCGGCGGGATTGTTCTTCTTCATACAGGGAAGCGTAATAATCGGCCTCTTTACGGGCGGTTTCGGTACGGTGGAGAATTTCCATATTTTGCCGTTTGCGGAGGCTATCTTCAGAGGAAAGGCTTTCTTTGAGAGTGAAATAGGCTTGATAATGTTCGAGGGCTTGTTGGAAATCATCGATTTGTTGGTAGGTTTGGGCGAGGAGTTCGTGGATTTCGTAGATATATTGTTTATGGTTAATGGTTTCGGCGATGGTGAGGGCTTGGTTGAAGTAGTCGATAGCGGCTTGGTGTTCTGCTTGGGCGAGATGGACACGGCCGAGCAGGCGGAGAGCGTTGGCTTGGTGTTCTTGGAGGCCAATTTCTTGGGAGATTTGAAGGGCGTGGTTGAGATGGGGCAGGGCGTTAAGGGGGAGGTCGCGTTTAAGTTCGATGCCAGCAACTGTATTGGAGGCGGTGACGATCATGCGTTGGTGGTTGTGTTCTTGGGCGACGTTGAGGCTACGGTGGGCGAAGTCGAGGGCGATATCGAGTTGGTCTTCTTTGTAGTTGAGGAAAGCGATGTTGTTGAGGGACATGGAGACGCCGTAGCTGTTGTTGAGTTCTTCGTAGACGTTCATCGCTTCGGTGAAGCAGCGGAGGGTTTGGTCTAGTTGGCCGAGTTGGTCGTAGCTGATGCCCATGCCGATGAGGGCTTGGGCGTAGCTGACTTTGTCATCGAGTTGTTCGGCTAATTCTAGCTGTTTGAGTTGGTATTCGAGGGCGGTGGAGAGGTCGCCGAGGCGGAAGTAAGCGGAGGCGAGGGTGTTAATGGTGGCTGGTAGGAGGTCAGTGGCGCCAATTGTATCGATGATATGGAGAGCTTGGTGACTATACTGGATCGTTTCGTCATATTTGCCTTGATGGGAGCGGATAACGGCTAGGGTGCGTAGGGTTAGGGCACGGCCGTAAGGGTAATCGTGTTTGTTGGTGAGTTCGTACGCTTCTAGAGCGAGTTCTTCGGCACGATTAATTTCTTGACGGAATATTTCCCAAGCGAGTTCAGCCAAGGTATCAATGCGGTCGTTGACAGTTTGGGTTATGGTTAGGGAATGTTCTAAATGTTCGATATGTGTACTCATGGCAATATAATTGCGAATTAACAGAGTTTGATGCTACAGAGTAATGGCTCATGAGGGTGGGAATAACAACGGATGTGGGGCAGGTAGCGTTGTTATGATGGAGGATTTAGTGTACTTCAGTATAATTATACCATAAGTTAGCCGGATTAAACTAAATAAGGGATAAACACGCATCAGTTCATGTTGAATGCGCGTAGTGGCTTATGGGGGGGCTCCCCCCCCACCAGTTAGGTTGATTTATTGTCCCGGTGTTAGGTTATAGCTGAAGCTGGCTACGGTTGTGGTGGTGGCCGTGTCAGAGTAGCCACAGCCATAGGCTGTTAGGTAATATCGATTGAGGGTCGTAGGGGTGAGGGCACCATCATCTTGGGTCATTGTTGTTCGTAATTCGGCTTGGATGATAGACCAGTTTGTGTATGGTAGGTTGGAATGATAGAGGTCGTAGACACAGTTGTTGGGTTCTGCAGACCAGCTTAAGATAGCATCTGGTGGGCTGGTTACGGTGAGCGTAAGGGTGGGAGTCGAGACCATTGTACCTACATATTCATAAGCACCACTGTCTGCCCATAGGCCTTGTGGTCGGGCGGTGCCGCGTTGGTCTTGGTTGACGGTGAGGCCGAGGGGGCTGATGCGATCGATGGCGAGACTGCCGGAGAGGAGGGCGTGAGTCCAAGTGGCACCACCGTTATCAGCGAGGGGAGCGAGGAGGGCAGGGGTGTTGGTGATGTCGTTGGTGGCCGTGAGGACGCAGGTGGTATCGGTGGAAAGATTATGACCTAAAGATGCGATGGGGCGGGTACAGTTATTGAGACTGTTATTGGCAAGAATGCTGTTTTGCATGGTAACTGTGCCTACTGAGCCGATGATGCCATAGGTATTATCGGCAATAGTCACATTTGTTAAGGTTACGGCGATACCTCCGGCCCACATATTAATGGCGGCGGGATTGTTGCCGCTCATGGTGCTATTGGTTAACCATATTTGACCGCCGCTATTGGAGAGGGCGCCAGCACCACTGCCGGCTGTATTGTTGATAAAAGCGCTATTTTCAAAGAAATAACGGCCGCCACCATGCGTAACACCACCACCAGCATTAGCATGATTACCTTTTAGAGTTGTGTTGGTGATATAAATATCACTGGCACTGTTGAGAAAGGCGCCGCCATATGTTGAGGCCGTGTTACTTATGATAAGACTGTTTGTGATCCATGTTTGGCTATTATTTGCCGTGGCAAGGAAGCCACCTTGGCGGCCAGCATCGTTGTCTTTAATAAGTGTATCACTGATGTAGACTCTACCAGCATTGTTGACCATTGCCCCACCATCTGTGTTTGTTTGGTTACTGTTGGTATAAATAGAGCTGTTGGTCATCAATAGAGTAGCATTGGCGCCATTATTATAAATGCCACCTGTCCAATTGCCTGTGTTGCTGTAAATATGACTATTGGTGATAGTTAAAACAGATTGTGTATTGAAGATACCACCAACAGGGGCGCTATTGCTGTAAACTTTGGTGTTAGTCAGGATGGTTGTGACGCCATTATTGTTGTAAATACCACCAGCGTTTGAACCAGCCTTGTTATCATAAATCGAACTATTGCTAATATAGGCATTAGCTGAGTTTCCTTGTGACATTAGACCGGCACCACGATTTGATGCTAGGTGGCTATTGGTGACGGTAATAGAGGCATAGTTGAGAATGCCGCCACCACCATTATTATTAGCCCAATTATGTGATATCCAGCTATCAATGACAGTCATATTGCTGTAATTTAATAAGCCACTAGCTGTATTAGCGGCATAATTATCACGAATCGTGCTACTAACAATAATGGTTGGACTGTCGGCGTAAATGCCGCCACCCATGTTAGCGTTGTTGTCACTGATATGTGAGTCATAAACATATAGCGAGGTGCCATTGTTGCGGATGCCAGCACCAGCGGGGCCATTATTCGTGGTTGTATTTGCGGTAATGATGCTGTTGGTGACGGTTAAAATGCCACCGTTATAGATGCCGCCACCGTTGTTGGCGTAGCCACTGATAATTGAGGTGGCTATGATTTCTAGGGTGCCGAGATTAAGAATGACCCCACCACTCCCACCATTACTACTTCCATCTAAGAGAGTGATGTTGGTGATGGTGACTTGATTGCCAGCATCAATATAGACAACGCGGCCGTTCCCCCCCGCATCCAACGTCGTCGTATACAAAACTGGATTGGACATTGCCCAATTAGTGCCATCATACCCACCTTCAAGGGTTAAATCTTTACTGATACGAACCGTTTGATCGGTACCACCATTGGTTTCGACACCGGCGCAGTAGCCGGCGATTTGTAATGTGTCGCCGGTGGTGGCGGCGGTGGCGGCGGTTTGGACGGCCGAGGCATCGGTACTGCCGTAAAGATTGCCACTGCTTTTTAGGCGAACATTACAGTTGTAGAGATTGACATCGATTGTAGCTTCGCCAAGAATATCGTTGTTGCCGTCATGGACTAAATAGGTGAAGGTAAAGATACCGGATACAGTAGGCGTGTATACGAAACTGCCATCTTGGTTGAAGAGCAAGGTGCCGTCTGTTGGTCCCGTGAGTAATGTTGTGGTTAAGGTAGCTGAGTCAATATCGGTGTCGTTGGCAAGGACGCCGGGGGCGGCTACGGTTAAGGGCATGTCGATGTAGGTTGTGTAGGTTTCGTTGGCAACGAGGGGGGGATCGTTGACGGGGGTGATGGTGAGGGTGATGGTGGCCGTGGCGCCTACGAACTCAAAGCCATTGGCTAGCATCATTGCATCGTCAGCTGATAAAGCGTAATCATATAAGCGGAAATCATCCATTAGACCGGTAAATAGGCGATTGCCTTCCCAGCCACCGATTTGACCGGGTGATACCTGAATAGCGGTACCTACGGCTGAAAATGTTTGGCTACCTAATGAGACACCATCGACATAATATGTGACTGTTTGACTGGTTTTGTCATAGGTCATCACAAAATGCACCCATTGATTTAAATTGCTACTGGTAATACCAGGTGCTGCTGAAGTTAAATTAGTGGGGGTATGGCCATTGACAGCAAATGTCATGCGACCAGTATCATTGTAAAAGGTGTGGAGATAATCACCTGCCCAGCCATCGTGATGGACAATAGATGTCAAACCAGAAGGCATTACCGGCAGATATGACCACCAACTTAAGGATAATTCTGTATAGCTACCTACATCGGGAATCGTGACATAATCATCAATACCATCAAATTGTAAGGCGTAGGGATTGTTAAATTGAATTGCAGAGGGAACATTGGTGGTGAAGATAGCAGAGCCATTAATTGTGCCGTCAAAGCCAGAGCTTGATGAATCGGTAGCGATGGCACCAACCCCTTCATCAAATGACCAATGGGCAACGGGAGGTGAGGAGCTAACTGTGTATTCAAAGGTAACTGTACCTGACCAATTGAGTGGGGGGATGTAGGTGAAATCGCCATCGTCAGTGTAGATGAGGGTGCCGGTGATGGGCGATGTTGAAATAGTGGCTAGGAGAGGGGAATCTGGATCGCTGTCGACACCGTAGCCGGTATCTTCGGTGATGAAATTGCCGGTGATGTTGTTGTCTTCTGGGGCGGAGTATTGGCCATTGGTGACGATGGGTGGGTCATTATCGGCGATGACGGTGATGGTGATGGGGGTGGTCACTGAGTTAGCCAGATCGTTGACTTCAATGAAGATGGTATCGGTATAGGTGGCTGTTTGATTGGTGGGCGTGTACCACCAGTTGCCATCGTTGTTGATTGTAAATGAACCGGTGGCGAGGGCGGGGAGTTCGGTGAAGCTGTAGCTATCGTTGGTATCGGCATCAGTGATAGAGATGGTGCCGGTGATGGGGGTGTCTTCATCGGTGAGATAGGAGCCGCCGAATGCTTGGAGCGGGTCGTTATCGGCAATGACCGTGACGGTGATGGTACCGATAGCGGTAAGATTTGTTGAGTCTGTTACCTTAACTGTAAAGGTAATTGTATAGTCAGTTATGAGATTATCGGGGGTGTATAGCCAGTCAGTTGTGTTGGTGATGATGGCCGTGCCACTAGTGGGGGGTGTTAGAATAGCGGCGGTGAAGCTTTCACCAGAATCGGGGTCTGTTATTAGTAGTGGATTGATGATAGCGTTGTCTTCATCTGTTAGGTAGCTGGCATCCGTGAGTACAGGGGGATCGTTTTGGGGGAGTACGTTGATGGTTACTAAGGTTTCTGTTGAGGTGTAGATGGTGCTAGTTACATAGTAGGTGAAGGTCACGTTACCATTGAAATTAATGGGTGGGGTGTAGGTAAAGAACCCATTTGGTTCTAAAAAGCTAAAGGTGCCAATAGTCGGGGGGATAGCGAGATAAGCGAACAAAGGATCATTGTCAGGGTCTGAATCGTTGTTTAGTACATATCCATTACGTGTTGTGTCTTCACTCATAGTGTAATTGTCAGGGTTAGGAGTGGGTGGGTCGTCATCACCTAAGGCGACGGTAATGGAGACGGTTGCTGGTGGGGAGATGTCAAGGCCATCGCTGATTTGGTAAGTGAATTGGATGTTGCCAAAGAAGTTGGTGGGAGGGGTGTATTCAAATGAGCCATCTGGGCTGATGACGAGGGTGCCAACGACACCGGCCGTGGTTTCGATGAATAGAGCGTCGCCTTCAATATCATAATCGAGCCCTTCACCGGTGTCATCGGTGATAAGATTGCCGACAAGGGTATTATCTTCGATCATGTTGTAGCTATTGTCAACAGCTACAGGGATATCGTTGACATCGAGATAGGTTAAAGTGACAAGGGCAATGTTAGATAAAAGGGCACCATTTTGGGCTTGATAGGTAAAGGTGATATCACCATTGAAGTTGATAGGAGGAGTAAAAGTGAAATAACCATTGCTCCGTAAGTCAAGTGTACCGGTAAATGGAGGTGTGATTAGGGTAACTGATTGGCCATTGATATCATTTTCTAGCAGACCTGTTGGTTGTTCAGTAATGAGTGACCAACCTATAAAGGTGCCTATATCACTATTAGCACTATCACCAACGCATAATTGCCAATTACCTTGAGCTGACACACCTGTGAAATCCGCTAAACTGTTGAAACCAGCTACTGAATCTGGATTAGGTGAAAAGAAACATTGACCATCATCACGACACACCACTTGACTGCCATCAATTGTATTGCCCATTAGTTCAGCATCAATGGAGGCATCATCGTTAAATTGGATTGGATAGCCAGTTAAAAAGTCAGAACTATCGCCACAACAACTGTCCCCAGTATCAGTTACTTCTTCATACCCAGGGCGGCTCATAAGACCTAGAATGTTATTGGCTGGGTCTTCTAATTTGACAGTTAAATCACCAACCCAAGTATGAGTCACCTCTAACTCAACAAATAGATCATTAATAGGAACGGTGCTAAGGGATGTGGTATCAATTGTTGAACAGGCCATGCTACTAAGAGAGCCATTATATGTATCATCAGGGATGGCTATGTTAGGCGTGTCGGTAAAAACAGTTTGGATAGCTGGTTGGATAATGGTATCGTCTTCGGCGGTGTAGACATCATTGACAGCGATAACGGGGGTGATGACATTGATGGTCACAATAGCGGGGGGGGAAGTATCTAAAAACGTTTTGGCGATAACATTATCATCAAGGTAATAGCTAAATGTTACAACCCCAGCGTAATTGATAGGTGGTGTATAAGTAAATGTGCCATTCCAATGTAACTCTAGAGTGCCGGTTGTTGGCGAAGTGGCTAATTCGGCATTGAGAAGGGAGTCATCAACATCATAATCGTTGAGGGTGACATCAGAGATTAAGCTGGTGGGGTAGAGGGGGAGGTTGCCAGACATGGTGTAGGTATCATTGACGGCCACAGGTGGGTCGTTGATAGCTTGAACCGTTATTGTTACCAAAGCGGGGGCTGAGACAGCTATTTCATTGGTTATTTGGTAGGTGAAGGTGACGGTGCCAAAGAAATTGGCCGTGGGGGTATAGATGAACCCCCCGTTTAAGGTCATCTCTAAAGTACCAACAGTAGGTGAACTCACATTAGCAATCGATAAAGTGCCACCACTGCCGGCCGAATCTGGGCCATACGGGTTTGGATTGGTGATGACATTGTCTGTTAAGGTAGAATCTTCATTCATTGTAAATAGATCATCATTGGCGGTGGGGGTTGAGCTTGCGTAGGAATAAAAGCGATTGTAGTCATCACTATTTAGGTTGACTATACTGCCATAGCCGGGGTCGCCAGGGGGGATTGTGGTGGGGGCCACACCATGAAATTGATCATAACGATAGGCACCGGCTGCATCTTGTACCCGAATGTAGGTGGCGATGTAATCAAAGGAATCACCTGGTGATAAACCTAACATCGTTAGTTGGAGAGGAAGTGTTTCTAGCTGGGTTGTGGTTGTTGGATCGGGGCCATCTGTTATGACGGGGCCGATAAAGACGGTGGTGAGAGGTCCGCCCCCGCCGGTAAAGGCGTACAATTCAGTTAGCCAGCCCCCATTGAAGGTATCATAGTAGATAGCTAGGGCATAGTCCATCATATTTTCTGGGGGGAAAATAATATCAGCGACGGGAAGCCCACCAACGGGTGGGTATTCTAAGCCGGTTATAGCGGCGGTACCGGCTGTTGATTGATCGGCATCGGTACTGATACTCGGTACGCCGCCAGCGGTGGTGTCAAAATAGATGACAACGACATCAGCCATCGTGCTGCCTGGGCCTAACTTTAAGCCGATCATTAGATCGCCGCTGTCATTAGAATCTAGGTGGAGTTCTGAATTTATACCTAAAACAGAGTTACCAAAGCCATTAATGCCACCAGAATAACCAGCATATTCATTTGGTTGGATGAAGGCATCGGGGGCAGCGATGGTATTGGCGGTATCAGTAATGATGGTGGGACCTTGGGGTTTGATGGTGATAGTGACTGTGGCTTGATTAGAGAGAGCGAAGCCATCGGTGATGATGTAGGTGAAGGTAACAAGGCCGGTGTAGTTGAGGGGAGGGGTGTATTCGAAATCGCCAATGGGGGTGAGGAGATTGAAGGTGCCTATAGTGGGTAGTGTATAGGTATGGACTGATAGCGGGCCGCCATCGCCACCATCTGAATCAGGTGTGTTGGGTGGTTGTAGGGGGAAAATGATGTTGTCAACTAGAGGGGTGTCTTCGTAGGTTGTGAATTGGTCGTTGGTGGCCGTGGGGGGGATGTTGGCGGTTTGATATGATTGAAAACGGTTGAAGTCATTTGGTTGGAGCATAACAACAGCCCCATAGCCGGGATCGCCAGGCGGAACGGTGGCATTGCTAACGCCGTGAAATTGATCATACCGGTAGCCTCCTGCCGGATCAAAGACCTTGATGTAGGTGGCGATATAATCAAAACTGTCCCCAGCTGTTAAGCCAAGCATTGACATATCGAAGCCGTTTATTTCCCAGGGGCCGTTAAGTGGGTTTGGTGTTACGATATTTAAATTGGTAATGGGTAAAAGCCCGCCACCCGTTGCTGGAATTTGATAAAGGATTGCTTGTCCTTGATCCATGGCGATGGCAAATTCTGGCTCAATAGCTGGTTGGGTAAAATCGATATCGGTTGGTGGGCCAGTTGGAGGAAAATTGAAGCCACCGACAGCGGCTTCATGTGGGTTTGTGCCAGGCGTACTCATACTGGCGACAGGAATGCCACCAGGTCCGGTATCAATATAGATGACGATAAAATCGTTGAGTGTGCCGTTACCACCTTGCAGGCCAATCATTAGTTGACCGGCCGGATCTGAATCAAGGTGTAGTTGTGAATTTATGCCGATGACATCATTACCAGCACCATGAATACCGGTAGAAAAGCCTGGGTACTCACCGGCTAAAATTTGCCCATCGGGGATGGCGAGGCTGGGTGAGGAATCAACTATGGTGGTTGGGTTGACAGCCATTAGTGGAGATTGATCTGCTCGTTCGGGGATTTGGGCGTAGGCGTTGTTGATTTGCCAGCCAGTTAGTAGTAGTAGAATGGGTATAAGGGTGATGGTGGTAATTAATGAAAGTTTATGAAATTTTGGGTTTAAGGGTTGCATGGGGTTTTCCTTCTTTTATGGGGTTACTGGATAAAAGATATTTGTATTATACTTTAAATTGGCTTATTTTCGGTAGATCAAAATAGAGATTAAAATTTGATAGATGAAGAGAGAGTCGTTATATCATATAAATTCTATTTAAAAGGATTTTACTAGATGTCAAAAAAAGTGAAATTAAAACAAGGTCATTTAACAGATGAGGAAGTTGAAGAGCAATTATCTATTAGATATGATGGTGCGCTTCAAAGCCAAAAAGGTCAAAGAATAGTTGTGTATATTGTCGGCACCTTCTTTTTTTCATTGTTTGTTGTTATGGCTAAGACAAATATGGAAGAATCATTGAACTCAGTTATGTGGCTTATACTTGTGGCTAATATTTGGAATTTATTGATTGCTTTTATTCATAGACGGTTGGATGAAACTGTTTGGCGAGAGTTGCGTCCAACGGAACGTGAACACCGTTTGAAATATGATACTTTTTGGACACGCTTACACCAAATAGGCATGGGGTTATGTATTGTAATAATGCTTGTTTGGGGAGTTTTAGAAATGGGTAAGGAGTCGAATATGATAAATTTATCGCGTGGGTTAGTAGGTGTTTATGTCATCGTAACTACTTTTTGTATTATTCGGCTTAAATGGTTGACAAAGGTTTTGATGGAAGGATTTGGTGTACATAAATGGGTTGGTTTTGTAGTTGGAACTATGTTAATGTTGTTTAGTGGGATGCCTGTTTTAAGTGGGATTTCAAGTGTATGGCGGGTGCAGTATGGGCAAGAGAGTTTAGATATATTTATGTACCCTGTATTAATTGTTCTTATCCTGATCGCTATGTTCTTAACAGTATTAGTATTAATGGCTATTCAAACGGCACGTGTTCTGTATAAATATTGTAAACAAGAAGAGATATTGTTAGGATATAAATAAGTGAACTTGTGTAGGTTCTGTGCTGGTGAAAAGAGGAGGCTTGTTCAGGCTTGGACCGCCCAAGTGTGAACGCATTGGGCTAGTTGGGTTGGAAGCCGATTTGGGAATCAAATGTTAAAAAACGACAGTATTTTAAAAGGGGCGTAAAAATTGATTGTTGTGTGGTAAAATGAGCCGTAGTTGATTATGTTAGGGGAGTGTGAGATGGTTTTTCTTGTGTGAAGTGGGTTAAACTAGCCTAAGTTACCTGAGTTCGATAATGAATTAAACCTGTGGATGAGTTGGTTAATGTGTTGTTAGGGTAGATTTCTCGACTTCGTTCAATCCTTGTTTTAAAGGGTAACCTGAGTTCGATAAAGAATTAAACCTGTGGATGAGCTGGTTCATGTGTTATTAGGGTAGATTTCTCGACTTCGTTCAATCCTTGATTTAGGGGTGAGGTGTGTCGAGGGTTGGGCGGATTGAACTGCGCTCGAAATGACGTTGAGAGGGGGGGGGTGTCGAACTCAGGTTAATGAATTAAACCTGTGGATGAGTTGGTTCATGTGTTATTAGGGGAGATTTCTCGACTTCGTTCAATCCTTGATTTAGGGGGAGGTGTGTCGAGGGTGGGACGGATTGAACTGCGCTCGAAATGACGTTGAAAGGGAGGGGATTGTCGAACTCAGGTAAGGGTAGGTTTT
>DATHYN010000426.1:0-7618 GCA_035459145.1 Anaerolineae bacterium
ACTCGCTGGGATTCCCCAGCCACCATCGTTGACTCAACTATTCGCCAATTTATTCAAAGATGGCTTTGCCATGTTTTAAATTCTTCTGTTGTTAACGTGCGCAATTTGTAAAGTTATATATGGGTGGTTATGAACCATCCCGTTTTTATTGTGGTCAAATCGGTTGAATGTTGCTATAATGGTTGATGTATCAACGAATTGGGGCGGGAAGGGCAGTTTTTAGAGGAGAAATGAGCGTGATGGTCCCACTGAAATCCCACCAAATATTGTTTGTATCGATTTGTATTGTTCTGTTGGTGGCCCTCGGCCTCTGGCCGGCCCAGCAGGCACAGGCAGCGGTGGCGTTGGATGGGCTGCGGGATGGGGATTATGGCTTGGCAATGGTGATGGATCCGGCGGGTGATTTGGCCAGCAATAGTGGCCCGGCGGATTGGGTGGGGACGGCATGGAGCGATTTGACGGGGTTGTATTGTGCGGCTGATAGTCAGCATCTGTATGTGTATGTGACGTTGACTGATTATCAGCAATCGGTGTCGAGTGGGCGGTGGGGGTTGTTGTTGAATACGGCCGTGGGGGGAGGGAGTACAGACCCGTGGGGGAATGCGATCAGCTTTGCCCATACCGATTTGCCCGATTATATTATTCGGGGGAATATTCCGGGGATTGGGGGGAATCCACCGGATGATAATAATGGGTGGACGGAGTTGCGCGCGTGGGGTGGCTCGGCTTGGTCGGCGGGGGGGACAAATTGGGGGGGCATTGGTGCTGGCAGTCAGAGCGGTACTTATGTGGCGTATGCGAATCATAATGGGGTGGAGCTTAAGATTCCGTTGACAGATATTGGGATTAGTAGTGGCAGTGTGGTCGATTTGCAGTTTTTTACGACGCAAGCGGGCGGGAGCAAGGGGGCGTATGATACGGTGCCGTCGGATGATCAGTCGACAGGGTGGGATGACGCGACGACGTTAAGTCAATGGGCGAGTTGTACGCTGGGAATGCCACCGACACCGACCAACACGCCGGATCCGGAAGTGACGCCGACGAATACCCCGGAACCGACAGCGACGCCATCGGGGGATTGTAGTGGGGCGACAGCGGGGGATGGGGTGTTGAATACGAGCGCTTTGTATCATCTGGATACGGACAGTAATTATCGGAACCCGCTGGGGCCGATTGTGGAGGATGGCAGTAGTACGATCCGGTTGCGAACCTGTGCGGGAGATGCGGAAGCGGTTGATATTTTTGTGTGGAAAACGGGAGATCCGTTGGCTAGCCCCTCAAATGTGTACGGGCTGAGTGTGGTTAGTACGGTGGATGGGTATGATTTTTGGGAAGTGAGCGTGCCGGGGCCGGGCTCGGCCATCAACCAATGGTATCAATTCCGGCTGACCGATGGTGGGGAACAAGATTTTTATCATCCGGCTAATGGAAATACGGGGGTTGGGGTGTGGAGCGACATATTAGCCAATCCATCATGGTCGTTGGCGACGATTATGCCCACACCAGCGCCACCGACGGCGTATACGGTGCCGACATGGATTGAGGATGCGGTCATTTATCAGATTTTCCCAGACCGCTTTCGGAATGGAGATAATGGTAATGATCCGGGAGGGGCGACGGTGTATGGGCCAGGTGGTTGTGCCGCTTATCCGCATGGGCCGGGGCCGAGTGGGGATTGTGTCCATGCGTTCCGTGGCTGGCAGGATCCGATTTTGATTCCTAGTTGGGGGCTTGATTTTTACGGGGGTGATTTGCAAGGGGTGATCGATAAGATTAATGAAGGGTATTTTAATGATTTAGGGGTTAACACGCTCTATTTTAATCCGATATTTGAAGCGTCATCGAATCATGGGTATGATACGAACGATTATTATAATGTGCGTGCTTATTTTGGGGATAATGCGTTGTTTGACCAGCTGATAGCGGCGGCTGATGCGCATGGCTTGCAGATTATTTTGGATGCGGTCTTTAATCATGCGGGGATGGATAGTATTTATTTAGACCCGTATAATGATTGGGCGGGGACGGATGGGGCGTGTGAAACGGTGGGATCGGCTTATCGGCCGTGGTTTACGCCGGGGAGTTCAGGGAATGGGATTTGTGACGGTGGCTGGGGGTGGACGGGCTGGTACGGGTATGATACATTGCCGGAATTTGTGGATGGGGAGCAGGGGGTGCGCGACTTTTTCTTTGCCGGAGGCTCGGCCCAGAGCCCTAGTGGGGTGTCGGTGTCACAGTTTTGGTTAGATAAGGGGATTGCGGGGTGGCGTTATGATGTGGCGCAGGATATTACGCATGATTTCTTTAGCGAGATGCGGCCGTATGTCAAAGGGGAGAACACGAGTGGGACGGTTTATGGTAATGCCGAGTATTTGATGTTGGGGGAGGTGACGGGTGGTTGTGATTGGTATCTGTATCAAAGTTATTTGAACGCCAATGAGCTTGATTCGGTGATGAACTACTGTTTCCGTGATTGGGCGCGGGGGTTTGCGGATGGGGATGCGCCGAGTAACTTTGATGGGGCGTACAATGCGTTTCGGGCGCTGTATCCACAACCGACATTTTATGGGATGATGAATTTAATCAGCACGCATGATTCACCACGGATGTTAAGCTTATTAAATGAAGATAAGGGGAAATTTAAGCTGGCGGTGTTGTTGCAGATGACGTTGCCGGGGGCACCGTCCGTTTATTATGGGGACGAAGTGGCGTTGCCAGGGCAAAGCGACCCAGATAATCGGCGGGTGTATCCGTGGGCAGATACGGGGGGGATGAATGGGATGATGCCAGATACGGATATGTACAACTATTTCAAGACGGTGATTGGGTTGCGGAACAGCCATTCGGCGTTGCGTGGTGGGGAGGTGACGACGTTGTTGATTGATGATGGGCGTGGTTTGTATAGTTATATACGGTATGATGAGAATGAGACGGCGGTGGTGGTATTGAATAATAGTTTAGGAGCGAGTACGGCGACGGTGCCGATGAGTGGTTATTTGCCGGATGGGACAGTATTGACAGATACATTGAACGGGGGAACGTATACGGTGAGTGGTGGGTCGTTGGTGGTGGCGGTGACGGGGCAGTGGGGGGTGGTGTTGGTGACGGATGAGCTGGTGTCTCAAGCGCCGGCGGTGGCGCCGACGGCCGTGGGCAGTGCTAGCAATGGTGGTACCACATTTAATTGGACGGATGATGCGGGTAACTGTGGGGGGTATGAGCTGTATCGGAACGTGGTGCCGTATGTGGCGCCGGCGGGAGCGGCGCATGAGCTATTAGCGGCGGGGACGGAGATGTATGTGGATAGTGAGGCGGTGGGGACGGCCCGTTATTTTTATATTTGGCGGGCGTTAGGGTGTGATGGGTCGACGGCGGACTCGGCCGAGGTGGGTGTATTCGGTTATAATGTGACGGTGGGTGGGCCTTAATGCAGGTTGGTTGGTAAGCGAGATTAACATTATTGATTGGTTTGGTCTTTGATATTAGGGAGAAAGATGATGAATCCGATGGCAGATAGTCAATTTGGTCGTGAACAAGAGCGTATGGGGCGGGGTTGGTTGTATGTGGGGTTCGTTTTGTTGGGGGTTGGCTTGATGGTGGGGTTGTTGGTGGGGATGGGGAGAGCGGCCGAGGGGGCAGTGACGATGGCCGAGGATACGGCGCTGGCGGTGACATTGGATGGGGTGCGGGATGTTGATTATGGGACAGCGATAGGGACGGATCCGAGTGGGGATTTGGCGGGTGGGCCGGGTCCGGCGGATTGGAACGGGGTGGCGTGGACGGATATGACGGGGATGTATTGTTGGGACGACGGGAGTAATCTGTACGTTTATGTTGATTCGAGCTATGATTCATCGGTTTCTAGTGGCCAGATTGGTCTTTTGATTAATACGACGGCGGGGGGCGGCAGTTTTGACCCGTGGGGGAATGCGATTACATTTGGGCAGGCAGATTTGCCTGATTATGTGGTGCGGGGGAATATTCCGGGGATTAATCCGAGTGATAATGGGTGGACGGAGTTGCGTAGTTGGACGGGTGGTAGTTGGTCGGCGGGGGGGACAGATTGGGGGGGGATTGCGGGTGGACCGACGCAGCATATTGCGTATGGGAATGGGAATGGGATTGAGTTTTGGATCCCGTTTGCGGAGATTGGGGCGGTGGGTGGCCAGACGATTCAGTTAGAGTTTTTGGGGACGCAGAGCGGGGGGACGAAAGGGGCGTATGATACGGTGCCGTCGGATGATCAGTCGACGGGATGGGATGACGCGACGACACAAACGGCGTGGGCGGATTGTACGTTGAGTGGGACGCCACCGACGGGAGGGACGGTGACGGGGGTGCGGGCGTTGTGGGTTGAGGAGCCGGTTATTGCGTGGAGTACGGTACATGGGCCGACGAATGTGAGTTATGAGTTGCATTTTAGTTATACCGGGACGTTGACGGTGCCAACGACAGCGGGGGCGGGGATTCCGTTGACGTATGATGGTAATTTGACGGGTAGTTCGTATGCGAAGTTCCCGCAAATTAATGGGTATAAAGCGTTGCGTATTGGAGCATCGGATTTGAGCCAGATTCCGACGATTTTGCGCAGTGAAGCGGCGGTCGTTGTTTATGATAACAGCGGTAACTTTTTAGAGGCGACGGGGGTGCAGATTCAGGGGGTTTTGGATGATTTGTATACGTATAATGGTGATTTGGGGGTGCGGTATGAAGCTGGGGCGCCACAGTTGACGTTGTGGGCACCGACGGCGCAAAATGTGGTTTTGCATCGGTATGCGGACGCGATTTCGACGACGACGAGTGTGACAGCGACGATGACATTTAGCCCAACGAGTGGGGTGTGGACGATTGGGGGGGATGCGAGTTGGGATCGGCAATATTATTTGTATGAAGTGACGGTTTATGCACCGACGACGGGGGAGATTGAGACGAATTTGGTGACGGATCCGTACGCGATTAGTTTGTCGGTGAATCCGCGCCAAGGGGATAGTTCGGCACATACGCAGCGGAGTCAGTTTGTGGATTTGTATGGGGATACGAGTTTGATGCCGAGTGGGTGGCTGACGTTGACGAAGCCGGTGGTGGGGGCGTATGAAGATATCACGGTGTATGAGATGCATGTGCGTGATTTTAGTATGAATGATATGACGGTGGCTGAGGTTGATCGGGGAACGTTCCGGGCGTTTACGTATGATGGGAATGAACGGCCGTTATCGAACGGCATGGCCCATCTGCTCAACTTGGCCAATGCCGGCTTGACCCATATCCATATTTTGCCGGCGGCGGATACGGGGACGATGATTGAGGAGCGGTCGGAGCAGGATGAGCCACCCGATTTGAGCATTTATGCGGCGGATAGCCAGCAACAGCAGGCGGAAGTGGCGTTGGTGCGAGACACGGATGGGTTTAATTGGGGGTATGAGACGCAACATTTTGGGGTACCAGAAGGGGCGTATGCGACCGATCCGGATGGGCCGCAACGGATTTTGGAGTTCCGCGAGATGGTGCAGACGTTGAATGAGAATGATTTGCGTTTGGTGATGGATGTGGTTTATAACCATGCGTTCCGCAGTCAGCAGGAAGATGGGTCGGTGTTGGATAAGATTGTGCCTGGTTATTACCATCGGTTGGATGGGTCGGGAGCTATCGAAACGCAGAGTTGTTGTCCGGATACGGCGTCTGAGTTTGCGATGATGGAGAAGTTGATTGTGGATACGGTCTTGATTTGGGCCGAGGCGTACAAGGTGGATGGGTTCCGCTTTGATTTGATGAATTTCCACACGGTGGAGAATATGAATAATGTGCGGGCGGCGGTGGATGCGTTGACGGTGGGGGATAATGGGATTGATGGGGAGCAGATTTATGTGTACGGGGAAGGTTGGGATTTTGGTGGGGCGAAAGATAAAGGGTTTACGCACGCGAATCAATATAACATGGCGGGCACCGGTATCGGCACGTTTAATGACCGGATACGGGATGCGACGCATGGTGGGTTTAATACGGACCCGACGGCGATTCGGACGCAGGGGTTCTGCAATGGGTTGTCGTATGATTGGAACGGCTATTTTTATGCGAATCGGACGCAGGGGGATTTGCGTTATCAGATGGATCGGGTGCGGGTAGGGATGGCGGCGAGTTTGCAGACGTATAGTTTCATTGATCAGAGTGGGAGTCCGCAGACGGGGATTGGTTTGAATGGGACGGGGTATACGTTGGATCCACAAGAGGTGGTTAATTATGTGTCGAAGCATGATAATGAGACGTTGTTTGATTTGAATGTGTTTAAGTTAGCGAATGGGGAGGGGGGAACGGCCGTTACCAGCATAGCTGATCGCGTGCGGGTGCAAAATGTCTGTTTGAGTACGGTTGGTTTGGGGCAAGGTATTCCGTTTTTCCATGCGGGTAGTGATATGTTGCGGTCGAAATCGTTGGATCGGAACAGTTATGATTCGGGTGATTGGTTTAACAAGCTTGATTTTAGTTATCAGGACAACAATTTTGGGGTGGGTTTGCCGCCGGCGTGGGATAATTCGACGCGGTGGTCGATTATGTCGCCGTTGTTGACGGATAGTAATTTGTATCCGACGACGGCACATATTACGAGTTCGGTCGCGTATTTGCAGGAGATGTTGCAGATACGGTCGAGTTCGAAGTTGTTCCGGTTGGAGACGGCGGGGGATGTGAATGCGCGGTTGGCGTATCACAATACGGGGCCGAGTCAGCAAGATGGGTTGATTGTGATGTCGTTGACGGATGGGATTGAGCCCGATCTGGATCCAGTCTATGATTATATTGTGGTGTTGATTAATGCGAATAAGGTGGGGCAAAACTTTACCATCGGCGATGCAGCGGGGTTGCCGTTGATGTTACATCCGGTGTTGCAAAATTCGTTTGATCCGGTGGTGAAGACAGCTACTTTTGATGGGGGGACGGGTCAGTTTTTTGTGCCAGCGCGGACGACGGCGGTGTTTGTGTCGACGCAAGCGCCGACGCCACCGGAACCGGTGAGTACGATTGATTGGGTGGGGAATATGTATCCGGAAGGGGCACGCTTTAAAGGAAGCGAAGTATTGAATGAAGGGGATGCGGGTGGTTTTGATATTTATGTACAGGTGTACGATGCGGGGGTGACGGATAGTGGTGGTCAGGGGGGTGGGATACAATGTTATGCTCATTTTGGCGCGTTTGGTGAGGTGTGGAGTGATTATGGGATGAGTTATAACGTGGATACGGGTGGAGGGAGTAATGATGAGTATGTGGTGACGATTCCGACGGCCGGTTTGGCGGCGGGGACGTATGGGTACACCGCTTATTGCACGAATGATGGTGGGGTGAGTAAGCGGTGGCGTGTGGAGGGGGGTAGTGATGTGGGGGATGGGTTGCTGACGATTTTACCGGCGGCGGCGCCGCCGCCGGGGACGGCGTTCGTGCATCTGTTTGAGTGGCGGTGGGCGGATATTGAGCAGGAGTGCGGGTTCTTAGCGGAGAAGGGGTATTCGGCGGTGCAGGTATCGCCGCCACATGAGCATCGGGTGCCGTTTGCGCCGGATTATGCGTGGTGGGTGCGGTATCAGGTGGTGAGTTATCAGTTGACGAATAGTCGGAGTGGGACGTTGGC